>JAZUPS010000067.1:0-5511 GCA_045605305.1 Victivallaceae bacterium | reverse complement strand
TTCCAATGCCTGACGGATGGTGATTGCCGGGAAGTTCATCATACTGGACTCTTCACTGATCGTTCCGGAGTCGGAAATTGCACACTTTGCATTGAGCTGCAAAGCATTGTAATCAAAAAATCCAAACGGTTTGAGCCATTGGATGCGGGGATCTATCTCAATATCCTGCAACGCTTCAATGCGTTTTCTGGTGCGGGGATGGGTGGAAACCACCACCGGAAGATCATATTTGGCAGCTATAGCATTGAGAAAAGCGATGATTTTTCTCAAGTTGCCGGGGTAATCGACATTTTCTTCCCGGTGACAGCTGACGATAAAGTATTGATCTTTTTTCAGATCGAGTTTTTCCAGAATATTTGACTGCCGGATTTTGGGCATGAACATATTGAGAACTTCATACATCGGAGAACCGGTCACATAGACGTGACGGTGCGGCAAACCTTCTGAAAGCAGATGGCGGCGGGAGTTTTCCGTGTAGACCAGATTGAAGTCGGCGATATGATCGATGATCCGCCGGTTGATCTCTTCCGGAACGTTGAGATCGTAGGAGCGGTTTCCGGCTTCCATGTGGTAAATCGGAATTTTCATCCGTTTTGCCATTATTCCGGCGATAGCGGCATTGGTATCTCCGAGAATGAGTACGGCATCGGGTTTTTCCTGCATGAAAATCTCTTCCACTTTGATAAGAGTTTCACCGAGAACATGCCCCAATGTGGAGGTGTCCACTCCCAAATAATAATCCGGTTTACGCAGTTCAAGATCTTCAAAAAAGACCTGATTCAACTCATAATCGTAATTCTGACCGGTATGGATCATTTTGTGGTCAACGTGTTTTTCCAGCAATTTTATGACTGCTGCCAGCCGGATCAGCTCCGGAGGGGTCCCCACGATAGACATGACCTTCAATTTTGAACGTTCAGACATATTTAACTCCTGATTTTTGGAAAAAGTATACTTTAAATTAATATATACTCTATGGAGTGTTTAGTCAATACAAAAACTGTTAATTAGTATGTTTTTGTGTTGAATGAGGCAAATTTTCCCGCCAGAGCTGAATCGATTATTGATTGGAGGAAATAAAAAACCATGCACGGAATCACCGCCGGACCATCTCCTGAATCCATGATCGCCAATGTCGCCAGAGCGATAGTCAACGTTTTGGATCCGGCAGTGAAAATCGCTGCTTTCCGGTCGGCAATATTCATTTTGAAAAGTTTTCCGCCGTACCAGAGGATCGCCATCAAGGCCAGACGCATTATCAAACCGCTTGCTGCTGCCAAACCGAGAACCGGCAGAGGATAATTGCGGAATTGCTGATTGGCACTGGAGAAAAAGGAGAGAATCAGCAAAATCACACAGAGTGACGGGATGTATGAACATATTGACGGTAATTTTTTTCCGGAAAGTTTTTTTGCTCCCGCTCCAATGGCAAAAGGTAAAATCACCAGCAAAAGTAATTGCAAAAACATTTTCAGCGGATTGGTGTCTATATCTCCGCAGCCGGATAATGCCCATGATAACGTCAACGGCAGAGTGATAACGCCGATAAGATTGTAAAAAACTGTCATTATCATTCCCAGAACGACGTTGCCGCGGGCGGTTTCTGTCATGACTATTCCGCTGGAAAGGGTCGGCGGCACGCTTGCCATAACGACCAGACCGGTCGTGGCAAGAGCATCCAGACGCATTATTCCGGCGATCCCGACTCCCACAAAAGGGGCGATCAAAAGAGAAAGAATGCCGCACCAGGCAAGAGAAAGAAAAAATTTCCGGTCAAATTTCAGTCCGGATAATTCCGTTTGCCAGCCGCAAACCAGAAAAATTGCAATGATGAAAAAACTGCTTCCGCAACTTTTTTTGAGAGCGATACCGGTTTCCGGAAAAAAGATGGACAATATTACTGCAATGAGCATTCCGCCGGGAAGAAAATATTTTTTTAACATAATTACCTTGCGATTTTTGTTGTTTTATGTAAATGAAATTTTTATAAGCTACTACAAAATCAAGGGGGTGTCAAGTTTTATCCAATGGAATTATCATGCCGGGATATAATTTTGGGTAAAAACATAATGTTTCTTGAAATTGACATGTTGTAGTGATATAGTAAAACATATTGACACATACAATAAGGTACGTCGTTTTTAGGAGATTGCGATGAGCGAGAAAAAAGTCACCTTGAAAGATATTGCCAGACATTGTGATCTGGCTCCGACAACAGTTTCCCGTATTTTGCGGGATAAAAGTACCTATTGTTCCGCCGCCAAAATCGCCATGGTCAAAGAGATCGCTAAAAAGTGGAACTACTCTCCCAATATCGGTTACCGGATCATGACCGGCGGAGTTACTAACATCGCAGCGATAATTTTTTCCCAGGAACGTATCACTCAAAACGACCAGTTGAACCGGTTTTACATGCAGTTGAGCAGCGGGCTTGACCAGCGGAGTTTTGCCTCTTACACAGCGATCATGGGCAGTGATTTGAGCGAAAATCTGAATAAGATCCGGGATCTGGATGAACGCGGCTGCCGTTATTACATTTTTATAGGTACGCCTCTTTTTGCCGAAGAAATCATGGCATATTTGTTCCGCAACAACCGCCGGTGCGTCGGGTACAGCTGCTCTGAATGTAAAAACGGAATGGCGAACAGTCCGGAAATTTATTTAAAGTATCTGGAAATTTCGGAAAAAGAAGGGCGTAAAAATTTCAAGATCGCGTCCACTCCCGGACATTTCAAACAACATATCCTGCCGGTATTGAAACAACGCTCTGCCAATGATGATTTCAGCAGTTTGCTTTATCCGATTTCTCCGGTGGGTGTCGTTTCCGGTAACAGCAGTGAGCATTACTTTGAGCTTGGCAATACGATCATGAAAGAAGCATTGACAGCGGACCCTGCGATCGACGCAATGGTTTTTTCATCGGATTATCACGTTTTCGGTGCGGCACAGGCGTTGTATGAATTGGGAAAAGAGCCGGAATCGGTGCGGCTTTTCGGCATGGGAGATGCGGTGGCTTCCCGGTTTGCCGGAGTGGATTTCATTACTTCCAGAAATGATACGGAAGCGGGAGTCGAGAAAATATTGGATCATTTGGAAGATGATGTTGGAGAGTGGTTTGAGTATTTGCCCGGAGAAGTTGTTCATTATTGCAGAAAAAGTTTTTCAGCAGAAAAATAAAGAAATATAAAGAGGTGTAAAAATGTTGATTCAAAGTGATTATCATATCCACGCATCATTTTATCGGGCTAAAAATCCCGGTGATGTTTCCGGACCGAACGTTGCCGAACAGCGGGATGCCGCCCGTGCGGCAGGAAACAAGTATATCGGTATTTTGGAGCATTGCAACGCTTCTCCGCGTCATCCGTTCCACTGTCTGGAAGAGCTTTCTGCGGAATATTATTCTGACGGTTTTGACCGGGACAATATTTTTCTCGGCGTGGAAGCGGATCTGGCTGATGACGGTTCAGATGCTTGCGGCGATTCAGGCAGAAAACATCTGAAATTGCATTATGTCATCGGGTCAGTACATTTGTCCCCCAAAATCATTCCGGATGTTTACGATTATATTGACACTGAATACCGCAGGATCACCAACGCTCTCAAATATAATGACAATGTAAATATCATCGGTCATCCGTTTGGCGAGGGGATCCGTTATGAGCGGGCAGGGGTGGTCGAAAAGTGGGACTTTGATCTGATACCTGAAAAATATCTGGAAGAGATCATCATGCTGGCAAAAAACAGCGGCAAAGCTCTGGAAATAAACCGCTGCCATGAAGACGATCCGGTGTATGTGGATTTTTTGAAAAAATGGTGTGCGGAAAATATTTGTTTTACTGTTGGCTCGGACGCTCATTTTACTGAAAATACCGATAAAGCTGCTCTCCGTACCCGCTGGGCGGAAGAATTGGGATTCAAAGAAGAAAACCATTGGAGGATTGAAAAATGATTTTGAGATTTGCCCGTCATGGTCAACCGGCATTGGCGGATATGCTCAAAGGTCTGGATTATGAGTTGCCGGCAGGAGATTATGTTTTGACCCCGAAAGGCAGGGAGCAGGCTCTTTGTCTGGGAAAACATTTGAAATCCATCGGCTTTAACGGTTTGATCATCTCTTCCCCTTACGCCCGGACGGCGGAAACTGCTGATGTAGTTGCCGGAGAGTGCAACTTGAAATTCTATTTGGAGTGGCGTATTCAGGAGCGTCGTTTTTATCCGGATCAGACTTGTCCCGGAATGACTCTGGAAGAATTGCACCGCTACTACAAAAATCTTGCTGATGATGCAGAAATGGAATATCCGTGGATGATCAAAGAGCTTGAAGAGTTGAGTGACGTGCGTGCCAGAGTGGATTCTTTTGTGGCTGAATTGATCGCCGATCCTCCTGCCGAAGATATTTTGCTTTTGGGACACGGGGCTTCGCTGCAGTCGTTGAAATGGAACTTTTTCGAGCGGTGCGGATATACAGGGAAAGATAATCACAACTGGAATTGCTCGATTTCAAGTTTTGAAGTAAATCCCGATGGCAGTGCCAAAATGCTGGAGCTGGCAAGATTTGATTTTATGCCGCTGGATCTGGTGACCAGCAATAAAAGATCCTACGGAGATCCGGAGTGCGTATGAAAATCCTGATAATAAGCGATTTGCATTTGTGCGACAAGCGTAACAGTGTGGAGTTCGAGCAAAACAGAATGCTCAAACTGGCGGATTTTATCCGTTCCTCCGGTGTGGGAGCGGTGTTGGATCTCGGTGATGCCGTCAGCAGAAAAGAGCTGCTGCGGGATAATTTCGCCGATGGTATCGAGGCGATGAAATATTATCTTGACTGGCGGAGCCAGTTCACGATACCTTTTATTGAGTGTGCGGTCGCCCGGGAGTTTGAGTTTTTTGAAAAACTTACCGGTCAGAAGCCGGATTCTTTTCACACTTTTTCAAATATGAGTGTAATAACTCTTGCTCCCAAAGAGGCAAACGATCACCGTTTGACAACAGAGCAGTTGGATTTTCTCATTTCAGCATTAAAAAAAGTTGATACGCCCAATATTCTGATCGCATCTCATGTGCCTTATCCGGGGAGCTGTTCAAGGGAAATCGCTCCGGGAATATTTTTGGAAGTATCTCAAGAGCTTAAAGATGCGGTGGAAAAATCGGACAAAAATATTTTCTGGTGCGGCGGACATTTTCACTGGCAGGAAGAGCCTCCGGCAAAATTTGGTTCATTGACCGCTTTTTACGGCGGCAGATTCTGTTTTGAAAACAGTCCTGAACGGGACGGATATTTGCGGGCGATAGACACAGATACTGGAGAAATCAGTACCATTTTACCATCGTTCTGGTGGTGAACATGCGGACATTATTGGTTGTTTCCTGCACATCAAAATGGAGACAAGGAACAGAGAACAGCTTATGCAGATCAGGCAGGCAATATCCAATGCAGGGTATCAGATATTGAATTAGGAGAGATTTTTATGAAAGAAATCATCACAACAAAAAATGCTCCGGCAGCAGTCG
>JAZUPS010000066.1:0-3418 GCA_045605305.1 Victivallaceae bacterium | reverse complement strand
CGGCTGAAAAAGCGAAAGGAAATAGATCCCCAGATGGTTTTCAAAATAGGGCTGAACCGAATGCTGGACAGCGATATGCACGCCCCATTCACCGTCGCGGAAAACCCCGGCGGCCGGACGCGCCTGACTGCACAGATGCTGGGTGTGCGGAACCATCGTTTCGGAACGGATAAAGTCGGCACCCGCCATGTAGCAGTAACGGTGACCGCCGGAAGCATCTCCGAATGCCGCCCGGGGAGCTGCCCGGTGTGCCCGGTCGATTTCGATTTTCAATCTGGCAAGATAGTGTTCCATAGCGCTTTTCATATCTTCCGACTGCCACTCCGGCGCCGGGTCGAAGGCATAAACCGCACCGGGCCACTCATGCCTGCCCACGCTGTGCAGTTTTTCCCCGGCACCTCTGACCAGTGCGCCGGAATCAAAATCGGTGGCGGCTTCAACATATATGTGGTGATCCCGGCAATATTCCGCCCACTTGAACAGCAGTTCATCATCGACGATCTCCTGCCCCGGCGTGCCGCGGTTGTAGAGAAATGAGCGGAACACCACCAGATTTCCCAACCGGGTGCGGGAGGTATAATCCAGTATCCACTCCATCGTACCGCTGGCATCGTGAGGTACTGTGGTCATGTCAAAACCGACCATGACCTCCGGTGTCTCATCCGGAAGATCGTAAACCTCTTTGACCCACGCGGTGCGGTCACCGGCACGCACCGGCACATTCAGCCCGGGAGCCGTAAGAGTGAATTTGAATTCGTTCCATCCCGATTCGACCGTCAAAACGGTCGAATCATTTTCCCATGAAACAGAAAATTTATCCGGACGGGAAGCGAAGATATAACCGGTGAGCTCTTCACCGGTCTGCGCCCACTCCGGCAGAGATAATTCGCCGTGAAAATGCGGGCAATTCTGCAAAACCAGCCGGTTGACGAGGAAATTGAGGTTCGAGTGTCCGTTTTCCAGTTCAAACCGGTGCTTCCCCGGAGCGACAGTGAAACGCAGCCAGAGATCTTCCAATATCTGCATCACGCCGTCATGTTTGCGGTAGAACCGGATGTTTTCAACGAGCAGTCTGCCATCGCACCAGAGCCGGATGGGGAAGTAATCATGAGCAGGTTTTTCAGCGCCCGGGGTGTATTCCGGAGCGACCATGCAGACGACATGCAGCAGCTGCTCGACCACGTCTCCGGCACACTCTTTCACCTCAAATTCAAACGGCAGTTTCGTTCCCGGCGCGATCCATGCGGTCCGCATCCGCGCCCAGTCCCGCACCGGAACGGCAGTCAGATCACCGGCCTCCAATATCTGCTGTCCCGGTTTGGCTCCGTTCTGAAACCAGTAATATCCGGTACGGGTGACAATAACGTGACAATTGAGATATTTGGGACCGACCGGAAAAACTATCCGGCCGGACTCCGCGATCTCTTTCGCAGAAAAACTGAAATCACCGGAACGGGTTTTCAAATGGAACACCGCATTTTCATCGACATCTGCTTCTATGCGCACCCCGGCAAGGCCGCGACGGGTCGTACTTTCCCATTCCGGAGAAGCAAGTTCCGTTTCCACGGCACACTGTCCCGGGCCGAACCAGATCACCGGATAGTCCAGTTTGAAGCATTTTTCAATTACTCCGCCGTCACACTCCAATTTGCCGTCCCAATGAAAAAAGGGATGGTAATGACGGCGCGAATAAAGATACTGATAGCCCCAGTCGATACGAAAATCAAGTTTCATGAAATATACACACTCTCAGTTAATTGACCAAACATTTTTGGCACGGGTTAAAAATACCACCGTAAACAGATTTTTGCAAGCTGTAAATCTTGTATTTCCCCGGCAGGGATGTTATATTATAACAAACGGTTTTGATTCATAATATTTTGAAAATAAAAAACAAACATCAGGAAAGACAGAAAAAATATGAAACTTTCGCTCTACTCCCGAAAACAGTTCACCCTGATCGAACTTCTGGTCGTCATTGCACAATATTGCCGTAATCATGTAAAAGTTCTGTATAACCGTACCGGTATGCAAGTTGCCGGGGGCGGCGCGTTGGTACGGATGTGTACGGACAGGTACGGAAAAGTACGGAGGAAAGCGCCGCAGAAACCGGCTTTTGGGGTACACCATAATGCTTGCAAAGCAAGCGCTTCATGCACAGACAGTGCGCTTCATATTTGCCGCAGGCAAATGCTTCATACGGCGAAGCCGTGCTTCATTCAATCAGCGTTTACGCTGATTGAGCTGCTGGTCGTGATTGCAATAATTGCCACACTTGCTGCGATGCTGCTTCCGGCATTGCAGAAGGCCCGGGAACGCGGTCGCAGTGCAAGTTGTGTTTCCAATTTGAAACAGCTGACGTCTGCCATGCAGTTATATGCTTCGGAATATAATGATTATCCCTTTTATTGCCGTCCGACTACCGGTGACGGTACTGTTGCCAAAGGCGGCGGATCGATTTATGATTCCGCCGGTATATCCAACTGGAACACCACCCGGAAGAATCGTTTCTGGCCGGGACAGGCTCTGCAATATTTGAAAAAAACGGATATATTCACCTGTCCGGGTGCCGAGGTTGACCGCAGTTATGAAACTGATTTGAACAAACTCCGTACCCACGGTCATATCAGCTATGCCGCCAATGGCAAGCTGTACAGCGAGTTGAACAGCGCAAATGAAGAGATCCGGGCGACGGCAAAGCTTGGCAGCATTCGCAATCCGTCATCAAAAATCGCATTCAGTGAACTCAATCCGAGCGGTTCCCGGGCCTATTTGCTCCCGTACCGCAATGCGACTCACAGTTCATGGTACATGCATATAAGACAGTGCAACAGCGCTCACAATTCCAAGCGTTGGGGCAATACCGGCCGTTGTGACGGTTCGGTGCAGATCGTGTATGCGGCTCAGCAAAAGTCAAGTTGGAGCAATTATAACATTGCAGACGAATAAGGAGAAGTTTTGAATGAAAAAATATTTGATCGCAGCATTGTTGAGTTCATTGTTTGCTCTTCAGGCGCAGCACAGCGTATTCGAGCGTTTTGATGCGCCAGTCTGCAAAGGCGGATTGAGCGGCGGCGGGATGATCGATCTCAAGGCCGGTGTGGAAAAAGGGGCACTGACTGCCCGCGGCAACAAGAAAAATTTTCAGTATATCTACTCTTATAAATTTCCGGTCGCGGAAGGTGAAAAATATACACTGACTTTCAATGTCCGCACTTCCGGATCCTCCGGTATCTGGGCAATGCTTCTGTTTGATGCGGAAAAAGGGAAAAAGGCTCCTGCACCGATTTATTTCAAGGTCGGTGCAACCGGAAATAATTGGAATTTCCGGATCTTTGATTTTACGATCCCGCAAGGGGCGGTTCAGGCAGATTTGAGGTTGCGGCTGGCTGGCGTACCGGCTTCCCGGCAGGTGTGG
>JAZUPS010000065.1:0-2199 GCA_045605305.1 Victivallaceae bacterium | reverse complement strand
TTGTCTTCCTAAGACCGCTTGGCCTCCGACTTACCTTCCGTACCGGAACCGTTTTTATAAATATGCCCGTCAAACCCCTTGTCCTCTTCACAAATTCCTTCAAATCCTTTGGAACAACATCCGGGATCAGGAGGTCTCTTTTTAGACTTCCCCAATTTTTCATAGATTTCTTCCGCAGAAAGACCGTCCCAGTCCGGATCATGCGGCAAAACAAAAGGTTCACGCATTTTTTCTTTTTGCAGAATAAAATGGATTTCCAAATCAGTGGCGATATTGAATTTTTCCGGATTACGGTTCTGCAATCTGGCAAAATGCAGTAAAACACAATGCCATGTTTCATGGGCAAGGACAAACAACCGTTCTTCCAAGTCCAGTTGGGCATAAAACTGGCAATTCATAAAGACCCGGCTGCCGTCAGTGCAAGCGGTTCTGCACCCTGATGTTATGGGAACAAAATCAAGATGCATTAAAATCATCCCGATAAACGGCTGGCGCATCAGAAGTTTCTGCCGATCCTGTTCCATGCTCCGCAGAGTAAGCTCTTTGATTTTTTCATCTTTTTTCATTGCAGGATCGCTTTCCGGTTCAATTTTGCACGCATGGCTTTACCGTGGAGTTCTGCCCATTTTGCATAATCCGGGTGATAAAATAGTTTATCGGCAAATGAACTGGAAAGTTCTTTCTGATTGCCTTGCATGGCATCGAGCATCATCATTGTGGCAAAATCGCTGGTGAGTTTTGAAGCAATCCGGTAAAAGCCGCTCAAAAGAGTTTGCTCTTCCTCATTATTTTTGCCACGCCACAGGTAATAAACCACTGCCGAGCAAAAAGCATATTTTCGGTCAGCTTTTTCTGGAATAGTGATTTTCTTTTTCGGATCGGTCATCAACTCATACACATTGTCAAATTCTTCGGCAACTTTGCGAAATGCACAAAATTCCACTCCGGCTTGATTACCAACCAGACCATAGATGATCTTATCCAGAAGCCGATCTTCCTCTTTGTCAAAAGTGTGCAGCATTGTGCTGACCCGTTCCCAACTGCGGGGCGTGGGCCAGCCGCGTTCCAGATTTTCATTGTCCTGATGAAAGAGAAAATTCGGACGGAAGCGGATAAATCCCAGGATCGACGGATGGATATTGTGACGCAATCCCCATTGCACCCACAATTCCGCATCTTCGGTCAATTCAACATGGCAGAAACGGTTGGCAAGCGCTGAACTCATGGTCATTGCCACAGCGGAATCTTCCACGCCGTTGCCGGCAGCGCAGATATACCAGCCTTTGGGTACTTCGTACAGATTTCCCAGACGGCGGTCGAGAATAAATTCGTAAGCGGCGACTTGCAAAGAACGGTCCGCGGCAGTGAGTTCATCAAAGAGAATGATCCCTTTGCTTTCGGGATCCCGGGGCCAATCGGCTGAAACCAGCCAGCGCACCGACGTTTCATCCGGCACAGGCAAGCCCCGGATATCCACCGGTTCCCGCTGGGCAAGACGCACATCAATAAAACCAATACCCATCTCCTGCGCCACGGTACGGATGATGGTAGACTTACCCACCCCCGGCGCCCCCCAGATCATCAAAGGCGGCAGAGATTCCGCCATTTCCGGCTGGTCAAAAATAAGTTTAAGTTGATGACGGACAATTTTTTCCAATTCATCGGCGGTGATGCAGTTGTGCATGTCAATCATTGTGTTGCTCATCGTTTTTATCCTTTTATTTTTGAATATTTATTTTTATACTTGTAACTTCCTGTCGGATGTGCTTGCGGTATTTTACATCAATATTGAATTTCATGATAAGTTTGCTGTTGACAAGTTCGTAATAGTTCCATTGGGCGTTCTCCCATCCGCAGGGGGATTCCACGATCAAGCCTTTGCCAGCTTTGTAGAGAAGTCCGAAAACCTCGCCGACGCGCCGGTATTTGCCATTATGTTTCTGCATAACTGTCCAACCTTCGCCGCCGGAACCGTTTTCGCCGTTGAAAATCAAAAGTTCATTGACTTTATCGCCATCGAGATCCACCGAAATCACTTCGGTTGATGTCGTCTGCCGGAATTGTCGGATATCTGCATCGTAAACCGCTGCACATTCAGCGGGCAATTTTTCAAACGGTACAACCTTTGCGTCCAATGGCTCCGGCGAAACTCCGGAAAGCACCACCGCCAGCACTCGCAATAAAATGTTATTCATACAT
>JAZUPS010000064.1:0-3107 GCA_045605305.1 Victivallaceae bacterium | reverse complement strand
TTTTTGACAGTCTCTATTTTTGATATGGGCAGATGATGCTGGGGATGAACGAAGGGGCTTTCTTCTCTTTGCCTGCCGACCTTGAGCGAAGGCGTAAACAAACTTCCGGGCACGCAGAGTTCATTTTTTACCATTCCAATGTACCCAATAAGAATATTGCAAATCTTTTTCATCGGGCTTTTCGCCTTTATCGGTGTGGCTGAAGATACGGAAGCCGCTTTTTGTTTTCTAAAAATCAACGATTTGCGTTGCTGAAAGTTTGCCGCAATACGAAAATCCGGTCGTATGGATATGGAGGTCTATTTTCATTTCTGGTGAGTATATTCAAATTTGTTTCAGTAAAAAATTCTGCAGCATGGTTACTTTTTTTCAACTGCCGGGAAAACAACGCTGCCGTTGCGTATTTCTACACTGCGGCTGAAATCAACACTGTAACAGCGGGATATGTGACCGAATGGATAACCATTGTAAACCGGAACGCCGAATTTCGGAGCGATTTCTTTCAAAACTTTTTGAAGTTCTGCCGGAGAATCAATTTTGGCAAATTGTCCAAATACGACACCGGCGGCTCCAACAAAAAACTTTTTGTCGATCATATATTGAAGTTTTTCGCGAACCTGTTCCGGTTTGATTTTTGATGCTTCAATGAAAATGATTCTGCCGGTTGCATCCGGACAATAATTTTTATCAACCAGGCGACAGAGTTTCCAGAGCGAACCCGCCAGAGGCAGTCCCCGGCAATCTCCGGGGATCAGGGTTTCTACTTTTATCGGACCAAGCTGTTCACCGTGATTGATTTTTTTCATTGCATCGATTGCATCGGCGGTGATCCCCGGCAGAGAACCTGCCATTACTCCGGCAATCGGATGACCGTTGTTTCTGGCAACCAAAGCGCAAACGATCAATCTTGCATCGCTGTATCCCTGAACATAAAGTTCCGGACGTTTCTTCAATTTTTTCCAGTCGAGATTATCGAGCAGATTTTCACTGCCCATTCCGCCGCGGATACAGAAGATCATATCGACTTCCGGATCGTTCCATGCTGCATAAAAGTCCGCAACTTTTCCTGCGACCGGAGCGTGGTTTTTGCCCTCTTCCCGGACAAAAGCGTGCGGCATGACTTTGACTTTATAGCCTGCCTTGCGAAGAATTTCAATGCCCTGACGGTGCATCTTTGAACCGGGATATGAGCCGGGAGAGATGCAGGCGATAGTTTTGACACCGGGCGGCATAATATTGATATATGGTTTTATATCTTTATTGACTTTGTCAAAAATTTCCGGATCTTCATTCGCGGCATACCCGATAGTGGAAATGCCCAATATGGCAGAAATGATTAAAAATAACTTTTTCATGTGCGGCTCCTTCTGTGATCTGCGTTTTATAATATATCATCATACTTGTGCATTGCAAACGGATTCTGTTTGCATTTGTGCCTCCTGTTATGATACGCGCAAATATATCATCCCAGTTATTTCCCCACAGCCAATGGTTGAATATTGCAGCAGATAATATCCAAAGAGCAAACACCCCGCCACAGCCCCATTTGTTTTGCAAAGGGGTCTTATCTCTTCGACTTCTTCCCAATAAGCTTCATGTTCAGGCGTATCGCGCCACTCCGGAAGTTTGGGCGGTTTCGGTAAAGGGGGATATTTTGTCCAATCTACACTCATTCGCCAGACTCCATCTTTTTCAATATTTTCCTGGCTTTGGGGTAGCCAAGTTCGGCGGATTTGTGCAAGTATTTTAACGCAATTTGACGGTTCTTGCGGACTCCGCGCCCATTGATATAGCATTTATACAGGGCGTAGTACGCTGACGGATGATCCTGCTTCGCAGATTTACGGAAAAGTTTCACAGCCATTTTTTCATCAGATTCGATACCGTCATATCCATTCAAATAGCGCAGGGCAAGATTGTATAATGCCGTACCATCGTTCAAGTCGGCGGCTTTCTTCAGCCACATAATACGCGCTGAATCAGGGATTTCAACGCCGTAATCAACTACGGCAAGTTGATTCATTGCCCATAAATCTCCAGCCACAGCTGCTTTCTTGTTCCAGAAAAATGCCTGTTGTAAATCGCGCTTGACACCTCTTCCGTAAAAATAGCAGTTGCCTAAATTATACATTGCATCAGCGTGGGGTTCTTCTGACTCTGAAGCAAGCTTGAAATATTCAAAGGCTTTGCCCAAATCCCGCTTCACTCCTTTACCATCCTTGTAGCGGTTTCCCAATCGGTAATATGCTTTGCCATAACCAAGTTCAGCAGCTCGTAAGTAATATTTGATTGCCGTTTTGTGGCATTTTTTCACGCCATCGCCAAAAGTATAACATTCTGCCAAATTATACAATGCCACGGCATCGTCTTGTTCCGCAGAAAGTTTATACCATTTTACCGCTTCTGCATGATTTTGTTTTACTCCAGTTCCATTTGCATAGCAAACTCCGAGATTGCATTGAGATTCGGCATCGCCTTGCTCTGCTGCCAACATATAATACTTTGCAGCAAGACGCATATTCTTTCTAATTCCGCTTCCATGATCATAACAAAGGGCAAGGTTGAATTGGGCAGATGCTAATCCGGCAGCCGCAGCGATTTTGTAGAAATCAACTGCAAGTGCGGGATTCTTTTCTGTACCGATACCTTCTTCGCAGCAATATCCCAGCCGGTTCACCGCAAAAGAGTTGCCCATCTCCCCGGCTTTGCGGTAAAATTCAACAGCTTTGACCGGGTCCGGATCGCACCCGATACCTTCTTCATAAAAAATGCCGAGTTGACAAATAGCGTGCTGATCACCTTGTTCAGCAGATTTTTCATACCAATAAAAGGCTTTTTTACAGTCAATTTCAGTACCGGTTCCAAGTTCATAACACATTGCCAAATTGAATTGTCCGGTTGCATCACCTGCTTCGGCAGAACGGGTGTACCAGTAAAAGGCTTTTTCGTGATCGACTTCCACGCCGTCGCCCTCATCATAGCACCAGCCCAAATGGGTTTGGGCTGCCGCATTGCCCGCTTCGGCAGCACGGATAAGTTCTTCAATATTATTTTCAGTTTCCGGATCGAGCTTTGCCATACTGTAACTCCTTGATTGACCGCAAATG
>JAZUPS010000063.1:0-2714 GCA_045605305.1 Victivallaceae bacterium | reverse complement strand
CGATGGCAAAGGGAGGTAATCAGATCCACTTTGACGACGCCCTTGTTCCCGAAGGAAAACAGGAAGCCGCCGACACCAAAGCCGATATCGGACATATTTAAAGGAGAAAATAGCGAAGGGATAGATGATCTGTGAAATCTGCCGTCAAACAGCGGAATGCCGCTAAAAAGTTTGCTGCCGAATGGACAGGCAAGGGATATGAAAAGGGCGAAACTCACGCCTTCTGGATGGATTTACTGCAAACAGTTTGCGGAGTCATCAATCCCGCACAGTTTATTACTTTTGAATATCAGGTACAGCTCGAGCATACCTCTTTCGTTGATGCGTACATTCCGGAAACCAAAGTGATGATCGAGCAGAAAAGTTTAGATATAGATTTGAATAAGCCAGCCAAACAGTCAGATGGTTCAATGCTTACCCCTTATCAGCAGGCAAAGCGATATGCTGATCAGTTGCCTAATTCACAACGTCCGCGTTATATTGTGGTATGCAACTTTCAGACCTTCCATGTCCACGATATGGAACATCCTCACGACGCTCCGGAGGTGATTCAACTTGCTGATTTGCCTAAAGAGTATCATCGTCTTTCTTTTCTGACTGATATAAACAAGGCACACCTCAAACGGGAAATGGATCTTTCCATCAAAGCCGGCGAGATCGTCGGACAGATTTACGATGCCATTCTCAAGCACTATCACGATCCCTCTGCTGAAAGTACGCTCAAATCGTTGAATATGCTCTGTGTGCGGCTGGTGTTCTGTTTGTATGCAGAAGATGCCGGAATTTTTGAAAAAGATCAATTCCACGACTATCTTGCACAATTTGAAGCCAAACAACTCCGCAACGCACTGATAAATCTTTTCAAAGTACTTGACACCAAAGATGAAGAACGCGATCCCTACTTGGACGATGACTTGGATGCGTTTCCGTATGTAAACGGCGGGCTTTTTGCCGAGACTGAAATTGAAATCCCGCAGTTTGATGATACGGTAAAGGAGTTGTTGCTTGCCAAAGCAAGCGATGACTTCAACTGGAGCGAAATTTCTCCCACCATCTTTGGAGCTGTCTTCGAGAGCACCCTGAACCCCGAAACCCGCCGTTCAGGAGGTATGCACTATACCAGTATCGAAAACATCCACAAAGTCATAGACCCTTTGTTTTTGGATGACTTGAAGGCGGAGCTGGTTGGAATTTTGGAAAACAAAAAAATAAAAGAACGCAACAAACAACTGGTTGCCTTTCAGGATAAACTGGCGAGTCTGAATTTTCTCGACCCCGCATGCGGGTCAGGAAACTTCCTGACCCAAACATACCTCTCACTGCGTAAACTTGAAAACAAGTGTATCCAAGCACTCCATGGAGTTGGACAGTTGTTTCTGCTTGATCCGATCAAAGTCAGCCTCGGACAGTTCTACGGCATAGAAATCAACGACTTTGCAGTGACCGTGGCGAAGACCGCTCTCTGGATCGCCGAAAGTCAGATGATGAAAGCCACCGAGGATATCGTTCACATGGATCTGGATTTTCTGCCGCTGAAATCTTACGCCAATATCGTCGAAGGGAATGCGTTGCGGATCGACTGGAACACCGTTATCCCAAAAGAAAAGCTCCACTACATAATGGGCAATCCGCCGTTTGTGGGATATTCCCTGCAATCAACGGAACAGAAAGCGGATATGCTCAATATCTATGTTGATGAAAAAGGAAAGCCATACAAGACTGCCGGTAAAATCGACTATGTAGCTGCATGGTATTTCAAGTCAGCAGAGATGATGCAAGGGAATGTTATCCGGACTGCATTGGTTTCAACCAACAGTATTACACAAGGCGAACAGGTCGCCGGAGTGTGGAAACCGTTGTATGAGCGTTTCGGAGTACATATAGATTTTGCCCACCGCACTTTCCGCTGGGATAGTGAAGCCAATATAAAAGCGCACGTGCATTGTGTCATTATCGGTTTTTCGGCAGCAGAGAATGCCAAGACCAAAGTGATTTTTGACAATCAGACTGATCGGACTTGTCGGAATTGTCGGACAATCAATGCTTATTTGACCGATGCTCCTGATGTTTTTGTCGAAAGTTGCAATAAACCGCTGTGCGATGTGCCGGAAATGATTTACGGAAACAAGCCCACAGATGGTGGTTTTTTGTTTTTGACTTTGGAAGAAAAAAATGATGCTGTAAACAATGAACCTGATATTAATAAGTTCATCAGAAAAATGTATGGAGCAACTGAATATATAAACAATAAAGAACGTTTTTGTTTATGGTTGACAAATGCATCGCCAGCAGAAATCAGAAAATCAAAGTTTATATCAGAACGAGTAGAATGTGTAAAGCAATTTCGTTTAAGCAGTACGAAATCAGCAACGCGGGATAGTGCTAATACTCCATCGCTTTTTCAAGAAATCAGACAACCTGAGTCTGAATATATAATTATTCCGCGTCATTCATCTGAAAATCGAAATTATATTCCTTTTGGTTTTGTTTCTGCTGAAATAATTGTAAACGATGCAGTACAAATCATTCCTTCTGCCACTCTTTTCCACTTAGGTGTTTTGACCAGCAATGTCCATATGGCGTGGGTGCGTACTGTTTGCGGGAGGATAAAATCAGATTACCGCTACTCCAAGGATATCGTTTACAACAACTTTCCGTGGTGCGAGCCAAATGACGAGCAGAAAGCCGCTATTGAAAAGACCGCGCAGGCGATT
>JAZUPS010000062.1:0-3607 GCA_045605305.1 Victivallaceae bacterium | reverse complement strand
GTTTACGGTCAGACAGAAGCATCTCCGGGATGTACCATGTCTACCACCAGCGATCCCATCGAAGACCGGGTGGCGACAGTGGGACGGGATTTGCCGGAAGTTGAAAACCGCATCGTCGATCCGGAAACCGGTAAGAATTTGCCGGATAACGAGATCGGTGAGTTTGTCACCCGCGGTTACCATGTGATGAAAGGCTATTACAAGATGCCCAAAGAGACTGCGGCGGCGATAGATTCCGATGGCTGGCTCCATACCGGAGACCTTGCTCTGCGCACTCCGGAAGGCAACTACAAGATCACCGGCAGACTTAAAGATATGATCATTCGCGGCGGTGAAAATATTTACCCCAAGGAGATCGAAGAATTTATCTACACCCACAGCAAAGTGGAAGACGTTCAGGTTATCGGTATTCCGGATAAACAGCTGGGAGAAGAGATTCTTGCGGCAGTGATTTTGAAACCGGGAGAGACGATGACTGCGGCAGAACTGCAGGATTATGTGCGTCAGAATATGGCAAAGCACAAAGTACCCCGTTACGTTGACTTTGTTGAGGCGTTCCCCCAGAATGCTGCCGGTAAGATTCTCAAATACAAGATGCGCGAAGATGCCGCCAAACGTCTGAATATCGTCAAAGTCGAAGGTATCGTCGCTGATTGAAGGATTTACACTGAGGAATTTTCTTATGGAAAAAGAGAAAAAATTCGTCACGATGGATGGTAATGAAGCGTGCGCTTATGCCGCGTATGCCTTCACTGAAGTGGCGGCGATCTATCCGATAACCCCTTCCAGTCCGATGGCTGGTAAAACTGATGCGTGGTCAGCCAAAGGGAAAAAGAATGTTTTCGGTCAGACGGTTTCGCTGGTGGAAATGGAATCTGAGGCCGGAGCCGCAGGAGCTATCCACGGAGCATTGGAAACTGGCGCATTGGCAAGCAGTTATACTTCCAGTCAGGGGTTGCTGCTGATGATTCCGGTGATGCACCGCATTGCCGGTGAGAGATTGCCGGGAGTTTTGCATGTTGCTTCCCGTACCGTGGGAACTCATGCCCTGTCGATTTTCGGAGACCACTCTGACGTGATGAATTGCCGTCAAACCGGGTTTGCGCTTTTGAGTACTGCTAATTCGCAGGAGATCATGGACTTGGCTCCGGTGGCGCATCTGGCGGCAGTTAAAGGCAGAATACCGTTTCTGCACTTCTTTGACGGTTTCAGAACATCGCACGAAATGAGCAAGGTTGAGGCGCTTGATTACGAAGATCTTGCCAAGTTGATGGATTATGAGGCTCTGGATGCCTTCCGGGCGCAGGCGCTCAATCCGGAGCATCCGCGTTTGCGGGCAACGGTGCAGAATGGAGATATTTTCTTCCAGGTGCGTGAAGCGAACAACCGTTTTTATGCTGCGTTGCCGGAAATCGTTCAGGATTATATGGATAAGATCGGTGAACTTACCGGAAGAAAGTACCGTTTGTTTGATTATTACGGTGCGCCGGATGCCGAAAAGGTCATCATCGCCATGGGTTCCGTTTCCGGAGCGGTGAAAGAGACGGTCGATTATCTGAATGCCAATGGCGGCAAATGCGGATTTTTGCAGGTTCGGCTTTACCGTCCTTTCTCGGCGGAGCATTTCCTTGCTGCACTGCCGGAATCGGTTCGCAAGATCGCAGTGCTTGACCGCTGCAAAGAGATGGGCAGTGCCGGTGAGCCGCTGTATCAGGATGTCTGTACCGTTCTGGCGCGTGCCAAACGTGATGTACTGGTCATCGGCGGCAGATATGGTTTATCCAGCAAAGATGTTGACCCGGCGCAGATTGCGGCGGTTTATAAACATTTGGAGAGTAAAAATCCCTTTGACAGCTTCACCATCGGTATTGAGGATGATGTCACTCATCTTTCACTGCCCCTTGATGGAGTGCTTTATCCGGATGATGAGCATCAGGTGTGCTGCAAATTCTGGGGCTTGGGTTCAGATGGTACGGTCGGTGCGAATAAGAGTACTGTGGAGATCATCAACGCCCATACGCCGAAATTTGCGCAGGCTTACTTTGAATATGATGCCAAGAAATCTTTCGGCGTGACCAAATCCCATCTGCGTTTCGGTGATGCGCCGATACGTTCATCTTATTATGTGAAGTCTGCGGACTTTATCGGTTGTCACAATGAAACTTATATCCGGCAGTATGATGTTGCCGGTGAGTTGAAATCCGGCGGTACACTGCTTTTGAATACCTCGCTGGATGCTGCCGGGTTGGAAAAACTTATCCCTGCCGCCGCCAAGCGGGAACTGGCTGCCAAAAAAGCGAAACTTTATACCATCGATGCGGTTTCCATTGCCGCTGAACTGGGGTTGGGCAACCACTACAATCTGGTTTTGCAGTCAGCCTTTTTCCATCTGGTGAATATTATTCCGGGAGAAGAGGCGGATTCCTATATGAAAGATCTTGCCAAACGCACCTATTTTGCCAAAGGCGATGAGGTGGTGGCGCGGAATTGTGCCGCTATTGATGCCGGAGCAGAGGCGTTTAAAGAGGTGGTGATCCCGGAATCATGGCTGACGGCGGCGGATGAAGATGTTTCTGCCGATGCGGCACGTCCGGCGGTGGTGAAAAATATTGCCGATCCGATCAACCGCCAGAAGGGGGATGATCTGCCGGTAAGTGCCTTTGCCGGTTACGAAGACGGTGTTATCGACATGGGATTGACCGCTTATGAAAAGCGGGGTATTGCGGTTAAAGTGCCGGTGTGGGACAGCGGTAAATGTATCCAGTGCAACCGGTGTGCGCTGGTTTGTCCCCATGCGGTGATCCGTCCATACTTGCTCAATGAGGCGGAAAATGCCGTCAAACCGGTCGGTTTTGAAACTCTGGAAGTGCGCGGCAAAGCCGGATTATACTTCACCTTGCAGACCAGTTTTGCTGACTGCACCGGTTGCGGAGCGTGTGTAAATGCCTGTCTTGCCAAAGATAAGGCGTTGACGATGAAACCCTACCGGGAGGTGGGCAATCACTTCGATAAATGGAATTATGCTCAGAATTTGAGTGATAAAGGTGATGTTTTCGATGTGTGGACGATCAAGGGCAGTCAGTTCCGTCAGCCCCTGTTGGAGTTTTCCGCCGCCTGTGCCGGTTGCGGTGAAACGCCCTATGCCAAGTTGTTGACCCAGCTTTTCGGTGATCACGTTTACTGGGCAAATGCTACCGGTTGTTCTCAGGCGTGGGGTTCACCGATGCCGGGAATCCCTTATACGACCAACCGGGCGGGCAGGGGACCGGCGTGGAGCAACTCACTTTTTGAGAATAATGCGGAATTTTCTCTGGGTATGGCGCTGTCGGTCAAACAGCAGCGTGCCAGAGTAAAGATGATGCTTAACGATCTGCTGGCAGAGAATATCTCTTCTGAATTGCGTGAAGCGGCAGAGAAAATGCTGGCTGATTTTGATGATATTGCGGCTTCCCGGCAGAGTGCGGATGCGATTGTTCCGCTTTTGGAAAGTTGTGATGTTTCTACCGCAAAAGAGATTTTGAAAAGCCGGGATATGCTGGCGAAAAAGACCTTCTGGATGTTCGGCGGAGACGGCTGGGCGTATGATATTGGTTTCGGCGGACTTGAT
>JAZUPS010000061.1:0-4510 GCA_045605305.1 Victivallaceae bacterium | reverse complement strand
CCGCCGCCGCGCCCGGGCGCAGGCGCGCAGTGCCATTCAGGGGGAGTTCAATAAAGCGAAAAAAGAGGTTGCCAAACTGGAAGCGCTGCTCGATGAGCAAAGCTCCCGCAAAGCGGTGATCGTTGCCAAACTTTCAAGCGGGGAAAAGGTGGACTTTGCCGCGCTGAATACCGAACTTGCCGCTTTGGATAAAGAGATCGCCGAAACCGAAGTTCGCTGGGAGGAACGGGCGATGGAACTGGAAGCTCTGCGGCAGGAAAATGAACGCATCAACGCCCAGTAACTCCACGTTTCCGGGAAAAGTGTTTCCCTTTTGCCGCATGTTTTTGAAATAACTTCCCTTGTTTTTTCTCTTCAAAAGTTTATATTGCTTAACAGAGGAGAATCAAATATGCACAAAATCGAAAAACTTTCCGCCGCTGCCTTTCCGGTGGCGGTTCGCAACGGGGTCGTTCTGGTGGACTTTTTTGCCCAGTGGCACGGCCCCTGTCATAAACAGAATGCCATGCTCGATCTGCTTGCCGGCGGCGATCAGATTCCCGATGAGGTGAAAATCGCCAAAGTCGATGTGGATGAAGCTCCGGTCATTGCGGCAAAGTTCGCCGTGGATATGATCCCCACTCTGGTGGTTTTCCGTGACGGGATGGAGGTGGGCAGGATCGTTGGCGAGACCGATGCCGAAGGACTTATGAGGCTGTTTCCCGATGAGGAGTGATCACCACTGCCAATCATCCAGCTTTTCTGCGGCTTGGGAAAAGGGACGGCTGCCGAAAAATCCCCGGTAGGCAGACAGCGGCGAAGGGTGGGCATTTTTCAGCACAAAGTGCCGGGAATCGTCGATCAATTTGGCTTTTTTTCCGGCAAATCCGCCCCAGAGCATAAAAACTATCCCCGTTTTCTCCCGGCTCAAAGCTGAAATTACCGAGTCGGTGAATTTTTCCCAGCCGAATTTTGCGTGACTGCCCGGAGTATGGGCATCCACCGACAGAACCGCATTTATCAGCAGCACTCCCTTGCGCGCCCAATCTCCCAGATGTCCGGAGTCGGGGGCAGGGCGCTGAAGGTCACTGGAAAACTCTTTGAAAATATTCCGCAGGGAAGGTGGATAGGGTTGACCTGAAGGTACCGAAAACGCCAATCCTTCAGCCTGTCCCTCATCGTGATAGGGGTCTTGCCCCAGTAACACTATCCGGACATTTTCCGGCGGAGTGAGGTGAAATGCGGTGAAAATTTTCTCTTCCGGCGGATAGACACGATTTTCCTTCCGCCGTCTGGCGACCAGCTCCAGCGGTTTGAGCCACTCATAGGGGGAAACGCCCGCAGAAATCAGGAAATTTTGCCACTTTTCCGGCAGTTGATCGCTCATTTTCCCCCCTCCGGAGCAAAGTAGAAGGATATGGGGTAGATGTGGTTGGGGAAAAGCCGGATATTTTTCAGTTCTTTTGAGGCGGCAGCAAGGGCATCGAAACAGAAAAGGAAGGTGTAGGGCTGCTGCTCATGGATAAGTTTTTCGATTTTATGGTTCAGTGCGATACGTTTTTCCATATCGAACTCCCGGCGCAATTCTTCGATCATCCGGTCAAGTTCCGGATTTTTGAAGGAGATGAAGTTATCCCCGCCGATCTTGCTCTGGCTGGAGTGGAATATCTGAAAAAGATCCGGGTCATCCCCGTTTGCCCAGCCGAGCGAACACGCCTCAAATTTCTGATTTTTCAACCTTTCCAGCAGTACGCTCCACTCCACGGTCTGCAGTTTCATATCTATTCCGGCGGCGGCAAAATCATTTTTGACCATCAACAGCATCCGGTGCTGGGTGGTACTGCCGGAAATTTGAAGCATGGTAAAGGTGAATTTTTCCCCGTTGCGTTCCAGAATACCGTCGCCGTCACTGTCGCGCCAACCGGCTTGGGCAAGGAGCTTTTTCGCCTCTGCCGGGTCGTATGCCCACGGCTGGAGCTTGGCATCGGAGTAGACCGAACCGGGAATAAACGGCCCTTTGGCAATCTGACCGCAGCCGAAAAATAGCTTATCCAGAATCGCCTGCCGATTGACCAGCATGGTCAATGCCTTCCGGGTGAGGGCATCCTGAAAACAGGGTGTGCGGTGGTTGTAGCCGATGTAGTTGTAACTGGTGTAGTCCGGATAACGGATCTTCTGCAGTTTCCCCTCCCGGAATTCGGCACTGCCGGTGCGAGTGAACCACTGTTCCGGGGAGAGACCCAGCAGATTGAGTTTCCCCGCAAGGAGCGCCTGAAAACGGGTGTTGGGCAGTTTGATGATCTTGAAAACCCGTCTGGCTATTGCCGGGGCCGCCCCGAAACTTTTCCCCGGATAATCGGGGTTGCGCTCAAGTACGATCTCATTGGAGCTGCTCCATGAACGGAAAATATATGCTCCGCAGCTGACGATCATCCGGTTGCGCCGGTGGTCATCATTGAATTTTTTGCCGTCAAATTTTCCATCGGGCATGTAGAAGTGACGGGGCAGGGGGAAGAGGGTCAAAGTGGAGGCAAGGGAACCGTAATACTCCTTATCCCAGATGATGATCAATTCATGATCATTCAGCACTTTCACCTCTTTGATGTCGGCATAGTAACCGCGCAAAGCGGCGCAGTTGACATCCGGATTCAAAATCGTATCCACGGTAAATTTTATGTCGTGGGCGGTGATCTCTTTTTTGGGGTGGCGGATACCGGTTGCCGGATCGGTGAATTCCTGCCACATCACTCCGCGCCGCAGGGTGATATGGTAACTTTTCCGGTCAGGGGAGATGGTGAATTTTTCCGCCAGAACGGGGCGGAACTTCTCCCGGTGGAGCCAATCCCTTTCTGCAAGAGAGAGAGAGCAGAGGGCAAAGATGTCCTGGGCGGATTTTTCATTGGAGAGCAGCGGATTCAATCCCGGCGGGTCACTGGCTATTGCAGTGACCAGTTCTCCGCCGTCGACGGCATCGGGGGAAAAATACTCTTTATTGGCAAAATCGCCGGAGTATCCGGAAGAGGCAGACTTTTCCGGCAAAGCGGGTTTTTCTGAAAGTTTTGCCGCCAGAATCAGCGATGCCTCCCGCGCCCGGTCGAAACTCAAGGTCAGGGTATAGAGCAGAAAACAACTTGCCAGAAGCAGGATGATGATTATTATCTGCAGAATTGAACGCATGGCGGCAACTTACCTCTGGGAGATGCGGTAGGTCATTACCGCTCCGATCAACTGGAAGACGATGTTGGGAATCCAGAGGAGATATTGCGGATAGATCCAGGTGACATTATCCAGAGATTCAAAGAGGATGATCGAGAAAAAGTAGACCGCTGCCAGAATGATGCTGATAAAGATGCCGATGGAGGTCTCCCGGCGGCTGGTGCGGATGGCAAGGGGCATTCCCAGAAGGAGAAATGCGATGGGAGAGAGGGCAAAGGCGATACGCTTATTCAGTTCGATTTCCAGAGTGGTGGTATCCTGGGAAGCAAGTTTTGTCCGGCGGATCTCACCGAGGAGACCGGTCAGCGGCATATACTTTGCTCTTTCACTTATTCTGCCGGCATTTGCCTGTTTGCCATAGTTGAATTCAAAGGCGAAAGTTTCTGAATATCCCCGGGAGATGCCGCCTTTGGCGTTTTCGGTACGGTCGGTGAACATGCAGTCAAAGAGTTCAAAGTGTACGACCATGGCATCGGAATCGGTTTTGATCGTGCCTCTTGCGGCGTTGATCTCCTGCAGGATATTGCCGTAGTCGTCGGTTTTGCAGAAAAGCACTCCCCGCAGGTCGTTGTCGCCGATACGGTCATCAATGGCGATGACCACGTTGGTATCACCGGAGCGGTAACTGAATGGATTGCCCGGTTCAAAGAGCGCCATCGGGCGTTGGGCGGCTTCATTGGCGAGCATACTGCGGGATTTCCAGAGCAGCGGGGGACCAAGCTCCACCTGCAAATAGAGGCAGAATGCCGTCATGATAAAGGTGATCATCAGCAGCGGACTGATGATTTGCAGGATACTTACCCCGCAGGCGCGCATGGCGGTGATCTCATTGTCGGCGGACATTCTGCCGAAAATCAGCACCACAGAGACCATTACCGCCCACGGCACGGTGAAGGTCAGTACCCGGGGGAGCAGATAGAGCATGTATTTGCCGAAAACCGACAGGGGGATGCCCCGGGAGATGAACTCCAATACTTTGATCATATTCGCTCCGGCCATGGCAAAAGTCAGAACCAGTATCGCCATGGAAAAGGTTATAAGAAAAGATTTGGTAACATACCAGTTTAAACAGCGCATTCCTCGACATCTCCATTGAATTTATGCAGTCATGTTTTATACCATAGCACTGCAAATCGTTTTTTTCAAGTTTTTCCCCTTGAATTAACCGATGTTTCTGACTATATTATGTAAGGAGGCAATTTCAAAAGTCCTCAAAAGCTCTTGAAAATTCCCGTTGCGATCTGAAAGTGGGGCGTTTTCGGGTGTTACCACTGTGGGTAGCACCCTAAGTCGGAGGCCAAGCGGTCTTAGGAAG
>JAZUPS010000060.1:0-4847 GCA_045605305.1 Victivallaceae bacterium | reverse complement strand
CCGACTTCGTTATGAAGCATTTTCCGTTTTACTCCAAAAATGAAGCATTCGCTCCGCGAAAAGTTGATTTATTGCAAACAGTGTGGTATATTACTTTTAAGCAGATCGGAAAAAGAGGAAAAGAAAAATTTTATGGAAAGTCTTTCCCCCGCGTTTACGGCGGTGGCTAATGCGTTTAAAATTGAATTTATCAATTTCTATGCCGGGATCAGTCACGGGGAATTTTTCACCTGTTATCCGCATGCCAGATTGCTTTATTCGCTGAAAAATAAAAAAGCTCTGCTCGATGACGGCAAAAATCAGATTGAATTCAAACGCGGCATGTGGCTGCTGATCCCGCCGATGGTGAAAGTGAAGCACTCGCACATTGAGAGCAATCATCTGGCGATACACTTCAATACAACATGGGGGATGATGGAACTTTTAACCCGGTTCGACTCGATCCAATATGCTCAATGTAACGCGCTTATGCCGATAGCTGAATCCATCTCCTCTGTTATTGATGATCCGGTGAAATTTGTCAATGCCGCAGAACTCATGACCCGTTATGTTCTGCACCAAATCCTGCAAACGATCGATATTGACACACAGCGTACCGCAGAAAATATGCTCCGTTATCAGGATTTCACCCAATATCTGCAAAAAAAGTCCGATGCCAGACTCAAAGTAGCTGATATGGCACGTTTTATGGGTATGGGAGAACAGACTTTCGCCAGAAAATTTGCCGCCGACTGGCACATCACACCGCATAAATTCAATGAAAAAATCCTGTCAAATCTGGCAGTAAAACTGCTGGAGCAGACCGAGTTGAGTTTGAAAGAGATCGCTGAAAAACTGCATTTTGCCAATGAGTATCACTTTTCACGCTTTTTCAAACGCAACATGCGTATTTCTCCGGGAAAATTCCGCCGGGAACTCCTCGATTATCAGCAAAATTGAACAGTTTTTCAGGGTACACACACCGGTTTTGAAGTGTGTTCAGTTACTATTTTAACGTAATGATCGATTTGCTCCTGCTCCGGAAAATCTGCCGGCAAATCCTCAAAACCCCGTCCCAGCTGCTGATATTTGCTCCTTGCCATCGGGTGATAAGGAATTATATGCACCATTTCAATACCGGAAAGTTTTTCTGCTGTTTCAGCAATATTGAGCAAGTGTTCCATTGAATCATTTACTCCTGGTATCAGTGGACAACGCAGAAAAATCCTTGCACCTTTTTCGCTCAACAAGCGTAAATTATCCTTTATCAAAGTGTTATCCACTCCGGTAAGTTTCAAATGCCGCTGCGGATCAGATACCTTGAAGTCATAAAGGAAAATCTCCGTTAAGGGGATCCACTTTTCCAGATATTTGAATTGCCCGTATCCGCAGGTTTCAACACAGCAGCGGATATCGTTTCGGGCAGCTTCCAGCAATATTTCAGTAGTGAAATCCGCTTGAAAAAGTGCTTCCCCCCCTGAAATCGTCAACCCTCCGCCGCTCTCTTCAAAAAACATCCGCTCCTTGAGTGCTTCAGCAACGATCTCTCCGGCACTCATATAGTATCCGGAAACTTTCAACGCTCCACTGGAACACATTTTTGCCTGACGGATTTCGTCATCGCTCCAACTGGAGCGGGGAAGCTTTTCAAATAAATTTCCGCAAAGTCCGCAATGCAGACACCGTCCGGATTGCCAAAGTATTTCCACCTTGCCGGATTGCGATTCCGGAGTATGACACCATGCACAATGCAGCGGACACCCTTTCAGGAAAACCACCTGCCGGATCCCCGGACCATCGTGAACGGCAAAGTGTTCTATATCTAAAACCAAACCTTTCATAACCGCTCCGCCTGTCGGATGTAAGCATCCTGTTCCTTGCGGCCGATGGAGTTCCATAAAACGTTCCAACCGCAAATACGAACCTGTAAATGGCGGTATTTTTCCGGATCTTTCTGTGCTTTACGCAAAATTTCCGGGTCCATCACGTTAAAGTGCATCGCGTGACCGAAATTTTTAATGTAAGTCATCAGCAGTGATCTCATTGCCTGCAATCCGGCAGCTCCTTTTACTTCCGAAGGGTGCAGCATGATATCTATCGGCAAATTCGCCATAAAAAGCGATGAATCAAATTTCAAGATGGAGGCAACCAGAGCTGTTGCTCCGCTGAAAGCATTTCCCTGCGTGGATGTGGCATTTTTGCTCAACTCATCACCGCGTTTCCGTCCGTCTGGCGAGGCTTCCACAAAATCCGCCCACTGGAAAAAGCGGTTGGACGCATGCAGAGATGTGGTATAAAATCCTCCCCGGGAATTGGGTCTGCCGTTGAATCTGCGGGCGGCTGCTTCGCAGAAATGCACGGTGATTTTATCGGGCTGCTCAAGATTGTTGCCATATTTCTCATGGTCATTGAGCAATTTCTGACGGACAACTTCAAAACCTTCAAAATCTTTATCGAGCATATTCACCAGCTCTGACAACGTAAACTCTTTGCGGTCAAAAACATATTTTTTTATCATCATCAAAGAGTCTCCGGCAGTGGCACTGCCGCAAATCCAGAGATTGCTGTTATTGTATTTCGCTCCTTTGCCGTAACCATCGACGGCACGGCGTAAACTGCTTTCAAAACATCCAGACAGCAGCGGTGCCGGACAAACCTGATCCAGTGTGCTTTCAAATGCGTCAGAATACCTTAAAAAACGCTCGGTAATGTGAAAAAGCTGTTTGAGAAATGCTTTATAAAATTGTCCGAAACTCTTGAACGAATCCGCTTCTCCGGTTTCAAGCCCCAATTTTTTGCCGCTGAGCAGTTCCACTCCGTTCCGCAAGGTCAAGCCGATCACTTTTACAGCATTGATAGTTACCGGAGCCGTTTCCACAGTTCCGCCTCTGGCACAATATTCATAGCACCCTTTTATGTCAGCGGTTTCCCCCTCTCTTTGAGTGTAGCCGTGTTTCAGCATCGTTCTGATAATGCACGGTTCTCCGAGAAAAACGATACTGTTGTGTCCGCGGCGGATCATGTCCAATGCCTTATTTACAAATTCCACCGGAGTTTGCGGAGAAACTTTTATGTGCAGTTTGGGATCAAATATCCCCAGTTTATCATATTCATCAAGAATAAGAAAGGAGAGTTCATTTATTGCACTGCTTCCGTCAGCATTTGTTCCGCCAAAATAAAACGGATGTCCCACCGTGTAATGCATGGCAGTAGACTGGTACATGAAAGAACGGATTATGTAACGGATGTCATCTTCAGAAAAAGTTCCGGAATCCAGGTCGTTGCGGAAATATTTATAAAGTACCCGGTCAAGGTTTCCAAAAGAACGGGTCTGTACGATGTCACCATATTCTGAAAGCAGAAAATAGAGCCAGATCTGCAGCAGAGCTTCGTAAAAATTTTCCGCCTTACCACTTCGCAAACTTTGCAAGGCACTCAATATGCGTTTGCCTTTAGGTTGTTCCGGAAGTTTTTCCGCTTCAGCGATCAACCGGTCGAGCAGACTGAGTGCCGCCCGGTACTCGATTTCCACAGATTGGAAAAAATCCGCTTTTTCAGCACTCATCGTTCCGGAATCAAGATGAAACTGCCTGTATTTGAGAACCCGTTCCAGCAAGCCGGAAAAGCCCAGTTCCAGCACTGCATCCCAATCCGGCACACAGTGATCATAATCCATCCGGATATGTGCCAGGCGGACATCGTAACACTCTGTGATATCATTCAATTCAGCTTCTGACAAAACTTCTTTGCGTGCCTCCTGCCCCCAATGCAGAACGTAACTGGGAACCAACAATCTCGGGCTCTTGAGTGCAAAAGCCAATCCGGGGAAATAATCGCGATTGCTCACATCTATTTGAGTATTTTTTATGAGCAGCTCAAATCCTTTTGCCTTGGATACAGCATGAGAGAGAGCCCGGTCTTTTGCTGCCTGAACTTCCAGCAGTTTCAAAATTTCCGGTATCGGCAAGCCGGGAGCATTTTTATAAAATTCAGGATCTGTAAACTTCCGTTCCAGATACAGGCGATCTTCTTCCCATGAGTTGAACATGATAAAAACCTTTCATCTGATTTCATTTGTCTTCATACAATATAACTCCGCAAACTGTTCCTGCAAATGGCAAAAAGTATCAAAAAAATATAGTTTCCTGTAATAACACTTTTTTTACTGTCTTTTTATTTGCGGTTTATATTTCTCTGTTTCTTCGGGTATATTAATAATGTATTTTTCCAGGCCCGGAGATTTTATTAATGAAATTTATCAATCTTTTTCTGATCATTGGCGGACTTTTTTCGCTTGCTGCTGCTCCGCAAAAAATTGCGGTAAATGCTTCATAAAAAACGCCTGACGATGAAGCATTGTTTCCGTCTTCATTTCATTACGCCGCGACAAGCCGCCAAAGCTCCACAATATGAAGCAGCTCCCGTCTTCATTTCATTACGCCGCGGCAAGCCATTTCATTCTGCTATGAAGCATTTTCCGTTTCACTCCAAATATGAAGCATTCGCTTCGCTCATATGATGTAAAAATGAAAATGATAGTTCCGGTTTGCAATACTTCATCACAGATAGTATATTAACCAACGGATATTAAACAACAGTTGCACTCAAATCCGGGTAATGCTGATAAAATCCATCAATACGACAAAAGGAGATGAAAAATGAGAAAAATCATTTTTTTATTTTTATTTCTTTACACTTGCCATTTTTCGTTTTGCATAGAATTTGATCCGGCGGCGTGTGCGGATTTATCGGCAAAAATTTTTTATATCAATACACAACAAGCGGTACTTTATGTTTCAGCCAACCATTATAATCAAAAGGGAATGGGATTTGATAAGTTTGAGCTGAGGAATTCTTTTCGTGAAGAT
>JAZUPS010000059.1:0-15689 GCA_045605305.1 Victivallaceae bacterium | reverse complement strand
CGGATCGAAAGCATGATCTTTTTCAGCAGCGGATCATCGGTATAAACCGCTCCGCCCTCTCCCATGGTCAAATGGTGGGGAGGATAAAAACTCGATGTCCCGATGTCTCCCCATGTCCCGGTAAATTTACCCTCAAACTTTGAACCCAGAGCATCGCAGTTGTCCTCGATGAGAAAAAGATCGTTTTTATCGCAGAACTCCTTAACTTTCCTCAAGTTGAAGGGATTGCCAAGCGTGTGGGCGATCATCACCGCTTTGCTCTTTTCTGAAAGCGCCTTTTCCAGTTCGCCGACTTCGATATTGGCGCTCTTTGCTTCCACATCCACAAAAACCGGAACTGCCCCATACTGGATAACCGGTGCCACCGTCGTCGGGAAGGCACACGCCACGGTGATAACTTCATCCCCGCGCTTTATCCTTCTTTCACCCAGAAGCGGTGAGGTCAGCGCCGAAAACGCCAGCAAATTGGCAGATGATCCGGAATTTACCAGCAACGCGAACTCAACTCCCAGATACCCGGCAAGTTTCTTCTCAAACTCCCGGCTGTATCTGCCGCTGGTCAACCAGAACTCCAATGCCGAATCCACCAGATTGGTCAGCTCTTTTTCATCAAACACCCTGCCGGCATAATTCACTTTGCTTTTGCCCGGTTCAAATGCCGCCGACTGCGCCGGAGCATGAACCAAATGGTAATACTCCGCACTTTTGGCGATTATCTCATCATGCAGTTCCCGGATCTTCATTTGCTCCATTTCAATCCCCGCTCTTCTGCCAGAGCGATATACTTCTCCAGCTGTTCAAAGGTAACTACTTTATTTTCACGGTAAAATTTTCTGTACCACCGGGCGGTAAATTCAAACATCTCTTCCGCCCTCAATACTCCGTGCCACGCCAGCTGCTCTGCCGCCCTGGTACAGTTGAGCTGCAGCAGTTTTGCCTCATGCACCGCGCCGGGATCCTCATTGATGAAAAAGGTGATCTCATGCCACTTTTTCTGCATCATTTCCACCGCTGTTTTCACATCGGTGACCCCGCTTTCATCCGGACCGAAGTTCCACGGTGCGGCAACGGCACGTTTTCCCTGAAAAAGTTCCGCTCCCAGCAGCAGATAACCGCTCAAGGGTTCCAATACATGCTGCCACGGCCGGGTGGCATGGGGGTTGCGTATTCCGGCAGGAACTCCCGCCGCCGCCGCTTTCACCATATCCGGGATCAATCTGTCCTGCGCCCAGTCCCCGCCGCCGATAACATTCCCGGCTCTGCCGCTTGCCAGCAGCACCCGGTGACTTTTCCCATACTCTGACGGAGAAAAAAATGAGCGCCGGTAAGAATTTATCACCAGTTCACTGCACCCTTTGGAGCTGCTGTAAGGGTCATGACCGCCCATGGGGTCACTTTCCCGGTAACCGGATAACTGCTCTTTGTTTTCGTAACACTTGTCACTGGTAACTGCTACAATGGCACGAAGTTGCGGCGTATTCCGGCAAACTTCCAGCACATTGACCGTACCCATCACGTTGACTTCAAAGGTCTCTGCGGGGATCCGGTAAGAGAGGCGCACCAGCGGTTGAGCTGCCAGATGAAAGACGATTTCCGGCTGAAAGCTGCTGAATATCTCCTGCATCTTTTCCCGGTTGCGGATGTCGCATATCTCCTGACGCATTTTCAAATTGAGCAGCGGGTAATGGGCGGGAGAAGTTTCCGGTTCAAGAGCGATGCCGCACACCTCTGAACCCAGCATTTGCAGCCAGGCGCAGAGCCACGAACCTTTGAAACCGGTCGATCCGGTGACCAGAACTCTTTTTCCCCGGTAAATATCGTTGAACATTTTCACTTCCAATACTTTTTCCACGGAGCTTTGCCGGAATCCCACATCTTGTTGAGCAACGTGTACTCCCGCTGGTTATCCATGCACTGCCAGAAACCTTCGTGACGGTAAACGCCCATTTCCCGGTCTGCCGCAGCATTCTGCAGTGGAGCGCGCTCCAGAAACAACTTCTCATCCGCGGAAAGGTAACGGTGGACGAACTCTTTTTTCATCACCATAAATCCGCCATTGATATAACCTTCGCCCCGGGGCGGTTTTTCATCGAAACTGCAGACTCTGTTTTCATCCAGGATCAGCTGACCGAAACGGGCTTCCGGATGGACGGCGGTAATTGTGACCGTATTGCCGCTTTTGATATGACTCTGATAAAGTTTGCCGATATTGACGTCACTTACCCCGTCACCGTAGGTCAGAAAGAAGTTCTCATCCTCATCTTTCAGGTATCTGGAGGCTTTGAAGACCCGGTAACCGGTCATGGCATCTTCACCGGTATTGGCAAAGGTGACCTCCCAATCGGCTTCATCGGATTCACCGTGAAAGGTGATTTCCGGAGTGTGTCCGAGGCGGATTGTGGCATCAGATGTCCGCAGATGGTAGTTCATAAAGTAATCCACAAACGCCTCCTTTTTGTAACCGAGGCAGAGGATGAAGCGGCGCACCCCGAATGCGGCGTAACTTTTCATGATATGCCAGACAATGGGCTGATCACCGATCGCCACCATGGGTTTGGGGAGCAATTCGGTCACGTCGCGCAGGCGGGTTCCTTTGCCGCCGCAGAGGATCATCAGAGGGATGTTGCTGAGTTCTTTCACTGTTGATTCTCCTTTGGTTTCAGAGCCGGGCATCGACTTCATCTCTGGGCAGAACCGATTTTATGTCGAAAACGATGGACTTTTCCTGCCGCAGTTTTTTCAGATCAAGGCTCATAAACTCCCGGTGCGCCACGGTAAGAACGATGACATCGTACTTTTTGCCATCCAGCTCTTCAACCCGGCTGAAAGCTGATAAACCATACTCTTTTTCAATATCTTCTTTTGCCGCCCAGGGGTCGAAAATATCCACCTGACAACCGAATTCCTGAAGATTTTGCACCACATCCACCGCGCGGGAGTTACGGCAATCCGGACAATTTTCCTTGAAGGTTATTCCGAGCTGGAGGATTTTGGCATCCAGCACCGTCAACCCCTTTTTGATCATCATTTTAACGATCTCAGTAGCGGCGTATTTGCCCATTTCATCATTGATGCGCCTGCCGGCAAGGATAACTTCCGGATGATACCCCAGAGATTGCGCCTTGTGGGTCAGGTAGTAGGGGTCAACCCCGATACAGTGACCGCCCACCAGACCGGGACGGAAGTTGAGAAAGTTCCATTTGGTTCCGGCGGCGGCGAGGACTTCTGCGGTATCGATGCCGATGAGGTGAAAAATTTTCGCCAGTTCATTGACAAAGGCGATATTGATGTCCCGCTGGGAGTTTTCGATCACCTTTGCCGCTTCGGCAACTTTGATCGAACTTGCCGGATGGGTTCCGGCGGTGAGGATGGAGTTGTAAAGTTCATCGACAAACGCAGCGGCTTCGGGAGTCGAGCCGGAGGTGATTTTGACCGTATTGAGCAGAGAATGTTTCTTATCTCCGGGGTTGATCCTTTCCGGTGAATAACCGCAGAAAAAATCTTTATTGAACTTCAAACCGCTGACCTTTTCCAGCACCGGCACGCACTCTTCCTCGGTACAGCCGGGGTAAACGGTGCTTTCATAAACTACGACTGCTCCGGGTTTTATGGCTCTGCCTACGCTTTCGCTTGCCCGGTAAAGGGGGGTCAGGTCGGGACGGTTGTACTTATCCACCGGGGTCGGAACGGTGACGATGAAAACGTCACAACCGGCAAGATCTTTTTCATCGCCGGAAAATTTCAGCATTCCGGCGGCGGCGAGATCTTCGGGCGCGGTTTCACAGGTAACATCGATCCCGGCGCGGAGTTTTTCCAGACGCTGTGCTTTTATATCGAAGCCGACGGTTGCATATTTTTTGCCGAATTCGATCGCCAGCGGCAAACCGACATATCCCATACCGATAACAGCGATCCGCAATTTTCCGGTAATTTTTTCCATAAAATATCCCTTCGGGGGTTTAGATTACTTCATTCTGATTATTATAATACCAAATCGCTCAAATTACAAGTCCGCAGATTGACATTATCAGCTTTTTTTATGGTTGCACAATCTCTTTTTGATGGACTTTTGCGATTACCTCACTTGACAACAGGATTTTTCAATGCTATTTTGTGAAACAGTATATTTGAACAGGGGATTTTATGGCAGTTACGCTTAAACAAATTGCAGAAAGTGTGGGATTATCGGTATCAGCGGTGTCGCAGATACTGAACCGCCGCCCATGCAATTTTTGCAGTGAAGAGAAAAAAAAAGATGTTATCCGGACTGCAAAAGAGCTTGGTTACAAACAGAAGTTCGCGGATAAGATCAACCGGGGGGACACCACCGGGACTGTGGCGATTTTGAAACGTACCCATCACACGATGGAAGTGGATCAGCTGGTCATCCGGATGCTGAACAAATTTGAGGAAATTTCCTGTTCCTGCTATGTGGTGAATTTCCCCCGGAACAGCGACGTCCTTTCCCGGGTGCGCGACCTGATCGACCGGGGCGTGGAACGCTTTGTGCTGATGATGCCGGTCTGGAACGAAGATGAAAACAAGGAGTTCCTCCAATGGAACGAACTTGCAGAGCTGATCAAAAAACACAACTGCACTTACATCTCCTACGGCCCATCCGGTAACCGCTATGTGATACAGGATTTTGCCCCGGCAGTCAAAACCACCGTGCAGTTCTTTCTGGATAAGATCGGAACCAGTTTCCGGATGCTGCTGCCGCTGCAGGGGAGCAACCGGGAGAAAGCTCTCTACGAGTGTTTTCCGGATCTGCCGCCGGAAACGGTGAGGGAAAGATTCATTTCACCTATTGCTGAAGAGCGTCTGCGTGCCATAAATTCCGAAGATGAGATCATCCGTCTGGGTTATCAGCTGACCTCAGAATTGCTTGATTCAGAACCGGATATACGGGGGATCTACTACATGAGCGACCAGTTGGCACTGGGGGGGATACACGCTCTGCTGGCAAGGGGACTGACTCCGGGGAAAGATATTATTCTTGCCGGATTCAATGACTTTCCCGGGGTGCGTTACTGCGGTTATCCGGTCTCAACTGCGGCGCATGATCTGGATGCTTTGAGTGAGGCGCTGGTTGCTGAAAGCTGTACCGTCGGCAGCTGTCAACGGCTGATCCCGCCGAAAATCATGATCCGGGAGCAGAAAATTTCCCTGTATGACTGACTTGAAAATCGCTCTTCTGCCCCTCTGTGGATAGTACGTCACAGGGGAGTATACCGATACCATGCAAGCCGGTCGCTCCACCCTGCGGTTTGCATGGCGCCGGCACCTTCTCTCAGACAGATTCCAGAGAGACTATTTTAAGTTGATCATTATGGTAGATGAAAAGGCGGTTCCCGCGCACTTCGATGCGGTCGAAATAGAATGTCCCGTACTTGCGGGCACGGACGATTTTTTTATCCTTGACCTCAATGAGAAATGTTTCTGTAAAATCATCATTGCCCGCATTAGCAATATCGCAGACGATCAGCGCAAAATCCCGGGAGTTCAAGGAGAAGGTCTGCCGGGGATAAAGCATGATACGGTACTCAAGGGGCAGCTCTTCGCCGGGGAGGGAAAATTCTGCCAGACCGTTTTGGAAAGTGATATTTTTATCTCCGATTTTCCCCGCCGCTCCGGAAATCCGTTTCCAGCGCGCCGCTTCATCCTCATTGAGCATCAGTACCTCCCGGTACTGCGCCCAGAGGGAACCGGTGTATGCGTAACAGTGCATTGCCGCCATGGAACCGCCGCCTTCCCGGGGCGCATCGATTATCCGCCGTATCTTGTGGGTAAGCAGATTGAAATCGGTCAGCAGCTGCAATCTTTCCGCCTTATCCGGGGTCTGCCGGAGCTTGAACTCCAATGCCCGGATCGCCTGACTCTCTTCAAGTGAGGAAACAGCTCCCATGCTTCCGGTCAATTCGACTTGGGTTTTGGCTGAATCGAGCCCTTTTCTTTCCGCTTCGCGCTCTTGGGCAAAAGTTTTCAACAGCTCCTCCTTCTCTCCGGAAAAAAGAGTAAATGAGAGCAAAATTGCCAGGAATAAGAGAATTTTTTTCATAACAGCAGCAGACCTTTCTGAAATAACTTTTGAAATCACCTTTACCACCATAATATAGCATAGTACAGTGATAATTGCAAAAGCCGGTTGAAAAGAAATATCCACCGTGGTATATTATGGCGGTAATTTCAAAAATTCTGAAAATCATTTTGTGCTGATAAAGCATGAAAAAGTCAAGAGGCAGACTGTTGAAAAAACAATGGTGCGATTTTATATTATCGTGGAGGTAACAAAATATGAAAATTGAGTTTGTGATCAACTGGGGTTATCAGATGCTTTACACCCGCAGGCTTTACCATCCGGTATACTGCTGGGACGGCAAAATCGAATCCTCAAATCCGGAAGATGTTCTGGAACTTGAATTGCTGGATTATCCATTTGTCTGGTGCGGATTGTGCTACTGCCCGGAAAGAACTCCGCTCCCGGGCAATGAGTGGAAAAACTGCATCACCCGCCGGGGTATCGGCGGTCTGCTGGTGCGCGCCGAATGTAAAGCGGATACCATTTTTACTTTGAAGAACTCTTACGGTGAATTCCGTTTTTCAGTCAATGACATTTCCGGTAACAAACGGGTGGTCTTTCCTGTCGGCGGCAAGTACGGTTTCTGCGTGATCACCGTCAACCAGTGGGGCAAATACTGGTTCCGGGATGAGAATCTGCTCCCCGGCATGATCAACTATCTCCCCGAAGATCTCCCCCTTTACCGGGAGGAGCGCCGCCGGATGATCATGTCGGAATTGCCCGCCGGAAAATCCTTTACCATTCCCTGCGATACCGGAACTTTCCACGGCAGCGCTATTTTGACCATCCATTTGCAGGGTATGCTGCTCAAACCCGATGATCAGAGCAATATGCCGCCGGATAGTTACCTGGAAACCAAAAAGATCTTCGACCGTTTCATCTCCAAAAAAGTTCAGAATAATTATGTTGGTCAGGAAGCTCTTATACGGGTGGAACTGGATAACGGCGAGGTGCTGGAAAAGACCCACTACTTCCGCTTCCACGACTTTGAAATACAGCTTATGGAGGATATCTGGTTCCAGTTCCCCGTAACTCAGCAGGTCAAAAGCATCACCATCTCCCAGCACTCCCCCTTCTGTTCGCTGTGGATCGCCAAAATCACTGCCCGCTGCCGGGTGATCGGACACCTTGAAACCGAACTGCCCCGCTGGGCGGTCGCCGGAGAGAAGATCCACGGCAGGATCTATGCCGCCACTGCCGCAGAGGTGAAGATTTCCGGCGGTACGGAGGAGGTTTTCTGCTCCCTTCAGCCCGGTTGGAACGAAGTTTCCCTCTGCGCTCCGGCAGCCGCGCTCAACCATAAATTCACCGTCACCGACGGCATCGTTACCACCACCGCCGCAGTAAAAGAGGTTTATGATCTGCCGCCGGAAAATCCGCCGGTCATGGTCGGCTGCGACTTTACCACCGTACCCCATGATGACAACGGGGATATGGATCAACTGCTGGAATATATCAGCCGTACCAAAATGGGAAATACGGTGGTTTTCCGCAACTTCCGTCCCTATCCGGCAGCTCCCGATGTGGCGGATGATCTTCTGGAACGCTGGGGCAAATACTGTTCGGCACACCGGATCTTTGTGCAGAGCGTGAATTGTCACCGCTCCGGAGTTCTCGCCGGTGCCGCCGGAAATTTCATGCACAACGGCGGATGGCACGAATTTGCCGGAACCATCTACGCCGGAGACCCCGATCCGGATGATCCGGCACAGGATATGCGCGATGCCTGTCAGAGATTTATCAATTACGTCAAAAAGGATGTGGATGCCAATAAACAGCCGCAGTTCCGTTACGGTTACGGTGATGCCGGCGGCGGCAGCCGTTATCTCTTTCAGGCGGGTTTGGAGTATATCCGCGCTGAAACCATGGTTCCCCACACCCAGCAGCTCTGTTCGCTGGTTCGTCCGGCAAGCCGGGTTTACGGCAGGGGAGACTGGGGGGTGCATATCGCCATTCAGCACTCAAGCCAGCCCTACATCCCCCATTGGCATTGCGGACAATACTTCCTCTCACTCTATCAGGCGTGGGCAATGGGAGCGAACAACCTCTATGAAGAGGATAGTTTATTCATCACCTTCAAAGAGGAACCCCAGGCGTGGGATGATGCCTTATCCAAACTCAAACGGCAGATGACCAGAGATTTCTACCGCTTTGCCGCCACCCATCCCCGCCACGGGGAGCTGGAAATAAATATCGCCTCTCTGGAAGGCCGTTATGAAGCGCCTTTCAACGGTTTTATCTGCGGCGCGGAACAAGACCCCTCTTACAGTGTCTGGGGCGGTCACGGCGGTACCGGCAGAGAGTGGGGGCATTTGCAGCCGGAGAAAAAACATCATCTGCTGGATGTGTTGATGCCCGGAGCATGCGCCCATCCCCTGCGCCAGCAGGAAGATAAACGGAGATTTTACTTTTCCGGAACTCCCTACGGCGACTTTGACCAGTTCCCGGTGGAGTCTCCCATTGAGGAGTTCAACCGTTACAAACTGCTGCTCAATCTGGGCTGGCACACCGCCAACAGTGAAGATCAGCAGAAAATCGCCTCCTTCGTGGAGCAGGGCGGAATTTACTTCGCCGGAATCACGGAATATTCCACCCATATTTCCCGAAAATTCCTGCTGGATATGGAAGATCTTGCTCTTTACAATGATGGCGATTTGAGCGAATTTGCCGGAATCAGAGTACGGGGCAGAGGCAAACGCTTTTCCGGCAAATTTTCCGGAATCAGCGGAGATGCTTCTTCCAGCAGAACTTACAGCTTTACCCCCGATGAAGACGGTGAGTGTTTCCTTGCCGACGTGGAGCTGTGCGGGGCAGAGGTCGTGGTAAGTGATGAGGAAAGCGGTCTGCCGCTGATCGTGCGCCATAACTGCGGCAAAGGCACAGTCTACACCCTGACCGCATGGGCATATCCCGGACATGATGCGCTTGGTGAACTCATGGCGATCTGGCTGCGGAAACTCTGTGCCGGAGCCAGAGGAGAAATTTTTGTGGAAGATGAGAGCAAAGAGGTCTTCTGGAACCTGCGCCGTTCACCGGAAGTTCAGACCCTGACCATCCTCAACACCGACTGGACAAGCGAAGGAAACATCAAACGGGTGATGATCCACACCCCGGAACACTCTTTCCCCGCCGACATCCGGGAACGGGAGCTGAAACTTATCCATATCTGCGGCAAGCGTGCCATTGAGTGTGATGGTTCCATCCATTTGCAGTTCACCCCCGGCGGCAAAATTTTTGCTCACGGTTCTGCTGACTGCATGATCACCATCCATGAAAACGGTTCTGCCCGCAAAGTTCCGGTACACTTCACCGGTTCGACGGTGACAGAACTGGTATTCTGAAGTTTTTTCCGGGGAAGGGAAAAGAGGTTTTTCCCTTCCCCAAACCCCAACTCATTTCAAGATATTATGCCTGATCTTGTGCTGTGAGCCGCAGCGGGTGTCCCGATACCATACCCTGCGCCCGGCGGACTTCTCCCGCGGCAGCCTTGGCGAAGGCGGAAGCAAAGCCATGCAATTTATTTGCATGACACTTGAGCGGAAAGACAGTTTCACGCCAAGACGGGGCATCACACCCATGCCGGGAACTTTTCTGAAAAAACAACAGAAAAAGCTCCTTGACTTTTTCATGGTATTATGTTATATTACCATAAAACAACAACCCATTACTGCGGAGGAATTTTATGGATAAACTTTTCAATGACGGTTTGAATACCCTGATGGCGGCAAAAAAGAAACAGGTAATACTCCACTCATTTTTTGAGTATCAGGATGTAAAACGTCTGGTTCGGGAGGAGATGCGTTCAGAGGGCCTTGACCCCGATGCGAAGGAAAATGCGGGGAAACTGCTCTGCCGCTGCGTCAAACGCATGGAGTTGACCATCCCTGCCGGTTCGATCATCGCCGGTACTCAGGATGATGCCTTTTCCCCAAGTTACGCCCTGATCAATCCGGCATTCACCGTGGAATCCTTTGCCGGTTACTGTGACCCGGTGGCGATCTACAACGACGTTGAACCCGGCGGCAAAGTCACCCCGGAACGGATCGAAGAAGTACGCCGGTACTACCGGCAGAGCAAATATGTCAAAGAGTTGACCGCCGTTTATGACAGGACGGAAAAGTATACTTCAGAAGTTGCCTTTTTTATGGAACCGGTCACCGGACACATGATCCCCGACATGCGGGAGATCCTCCGGCTCGGTCTGGATGCCGTACTGGAAAATGCCGGAGCAAATACCGCTTACACCCCGGTGATCAAAGAGGCGGCACAGGCGGTGAAAATTCTGGCATCCCGTTATGCGGAAAAAGCTGCCGCCCTTGCCGTTGAACGCAAAGACATTCCCGGTGAAAGTGAGCGTTTGCAGCTGATTGCCGCCAACTGTTCAAGAGTTCCGGCAAAACCGGCGGAAAATCTGCTTCAGGCAGTTCAGTCCTATCTGCTCTGCTGGCAGGTCATGTGTCTGGAGCAAAGCCCAAATCCCTACGCTTTTTCAGCGGGCAATCTCGACCGGGTCTTCCATCCTTATTTGAAAGATACCCCCTTTGAAGAGGCGGTGGCGGTCATGCGCCATTTGCTGGCATTTTACATGGTGGGCAACCGGGGCTGGGCGATCTCCCAGAATCTGCTGCTGGGCGGCAAAGATGCCGACGGCAATGACCTTACCAACGATATGACAGAGGTGATTCTGGAGGCCTTTTACCGCTCCAACTCCCCCCAGCCGGCGCTGTCGGTGAAGATCCACGGCGGCACTCCGGAAAAACTTTACCGCACCATGGGTAAATTCTACTTCACCCCCGGGGAGTTGACCCCGTCGCTTTTCAACGATGATATGATGTTCAAACTTCTGGCAGAAAAAGGCATTGAAAAAGCCGACATTCCCGACTGGGCAGTTGCCGGTTGTCAGGAGCCGCTGATCATGGGCAAAGAGAACGGAAACACCACCAACAGCTGGCTGAACCTCGCCAAAGTGCTGGAATTGACCCTGAATGACGGCTGTTCTCTGCTCAGCGGCAAAAAGATCGCTCTTTCAGCGGCAGAACTCGGTTACGGGAGCTTGAAAGAACTTTACCATGATCTGAAAAACGCCTTTTTCAAACAGCTTGACCATATATTGCAGGTGATGGAAAAAGCCGCCAACGGCTGTACGGAAGTCATCGGCAGTTGCGCCACACCTTTCGGTTCACTGCTCTTCGGCGGTTTGGCAAGCGGTCGGGATATGCGCGACCCGGAAGATCCCGGCGTGAAATATTGCGGCAGCGGCTGTCTTATCCACGGTTTGAGCGTGGTCACTGACTCTTTGACGGCGGTCAAATACCTTTTAAGTGAAGACGGGGATGAAGCAGTGGATAAACTGCTCAAAGCGCTGCAGGAAAACTTTGTTTCCGCTCCGGAACTGCGTGCCAGATTGCAGAGTTTCCCCAAATACGGAAACCATCTGGCGGAAACCGATGCGCTGGCGGCGGAACTTACGGCGGAAGTTTCCAGAAAAGTTTACGCCCTGCGCAACCCGGCGGGCAAACCTTTCATGCCCGACTACTCCACTCCCAGCACCCACTTGCTCTACGGTTACTGGGTGGGAGCCACTCCCGACGGCAGATTGGCAAGAACCATGCTCGGTTACGGCATCGACCCCCGGCCCGAAGCGGCAAACGGGGAGTTGACCGATCAACTGCTTTCAGAAAGAAATCTGCCCTTCGGCACCATGCCCGGCGGTTACGCCTCTCATATCGGCCTGACTCCGGCGCTCTTTGAGGATGCGTCAAGTATGGAGGATAAAGGTATTCTGATGCGTGACCGGGTGATAACTCCGCTCTTTGCCCCCAAAGCTGACGGCACTGCACCGTTTTATGTCTACTTCAACATCGACAGTGCCGCCAGATTGCGCAAAATTCTGACCGATCCGGCAAAATATGTTCCTTCGGGTATCTACATCATGCGTATCCACGGAACTTTTGTCAACTTTCTCGATCTGGCACCCGCCATTCAGGAGGATATAATCAAACGTCTGGAACGGAGTGAAAACGCATGAGCAATCTGACCGGTCTCGTGCGGGAAAAATTGATCAACGGTATTCTTGACGGAACTTATCTGCCCGGTGAAAAACTTCCCCCGGAAAGAGATTTTGCCAGAGATAATGAGATCAGCCGGATCACGGTGCGCCGGGCATTTGCCCAGTTGGAGGCTTTGGGGATCATCATCCGCAAACGCCCCAGCGGAACTTATGTGGCAGATGCCTTCCGCGCCCACTCCCGGGAGTTGGAAAATATCGGTCTGATCACCACCTTGCCCCATGAATTTTCCGGCAGATTCGTTGAAGCGGTAAGCGGTTGCTGTGAAAAAGAGGATATTCTGCTGGCACTGGGTATACCCCAGGATGAAAGTGTGGAAATGCAGTTGAAAATCGCCGCCAGAATGGCATCCAGAGGGGTGAAAAACCTCATCGTCTGGGGTGCGGAAAAAAGCGGTGATCAACCGTTGTTTGAAAGATTGCGGATTCTGGGAGTGAATATGGTCTTTTTCGATCAGGTCATTCCCGGAAACTTTGCGGATTACGTCGGATTGGATAACTTTGCCGCGGTGGAGACGCTTTTTCAGCGGGCGCTTGACCGGGGGGCAAAGGAGTTGATCTTTGTCAACTACAAAGATTTTTCCATTGACTCCAACCGGGAACGGGAAGAGGCGTTCTGCCGCTGTCTCCGGGAGTCCGGGGCAAAGGGCAGAGTTGCTCTGCTTTCCCGCCGCAGTACCGCTTGTGAGCGGCGGGAAGTGCTGACTGAATTGCCGGATAACCGGGATGGGAGTTGTGCCGTTATCGGAGCGAATGGTTCGCTGATAAGGGAACTTTTCCCGGAAAATCCCCGGAATTACCATCTTTTCTGCGTTGACCGTTTTCCCGGCGGCAGTGAGGTGAAAGTCTGCAGCTACGCCCAGCCGGTAAGCCGGATGGCAGAGTGCGCGGTGGAGATGCTGAAAAATCAGTGCCGCAAAGGGGAAAAGTGGCACAGTACACAGCGCCGTTTTGCCGGAGAATTGGTCGAAAAATGAAAATTTTTTCCAAAGGCTGGAGCTTCAACAAAGACGGACCGGGAAACCGCCGGATATACTATCTTAAAGGGTGCAACTTGAGATGCAAATGGTGCGCTTCGCCGGAAAGTATCAACTTTGCCGATGAATTGCTCTTTTATCCGGAACGGGCGGCGGGGGAAAAACTGGATTTCCTCTGCCCTGCCGGAGCGATAACCGATAATAAACTTGACCGTTCAAAGTGCGGTAATTGCCGGGAATATCAGTGCCGCAGATTCCGCCACAAGGCTATGGAATGGGCAGGCACGGAAATCTCCGGCAATGAGATATTGCAGGAGGTTTTGGATGCAAAAGATAATTGGGGCAGCTTTGCCGGAGTCACCTTCGGCGGCGGTGAACCGGCTTTGCAGGCAAAGGAGCTGAAAGAAGTTTTGCGCCTGCTGCGGGAGCATAACATTGCCACCGCCATTGAAAGTAACGGCATACCGGAAGGTTTTGTGGAGATCGTCCATGAAACCGATCTGGTGATCACCGATCTGAAGTCCGGAACTCCGGAAACTTTCCGCGAACTTACCGGCGGAATATTGGCAACAGTAGTGAACCACCATCAATATGCCGCATGCCACGCAAAAGAACTGCTTATCCGCATACCGGTGATAACCACACTGAATGATTCGGAAAAAGAGTTGACGGCAATGACGGAAATCCTCCGTGAACTCAACCTTATCCGGCAGAGAGCGACCGGCAGACAACTGCGTGTTGAGCTGCTCAAGCTCCACCACTTCGGTCAATCGAAATATGCCGCATTGAACCGGGATTATCCGGCGGCAGGTTTACCGCCGGTTCCGCCGGAAAAGATCAGTTTTATGGAAAATTTGCTGGCAAACGCCGGAATTATTGTGGTAAAAAGTTGAAATTTTTTCCCAACCGCAGTACATTAATTAAACAGCAGGAGAAGTTCAAAACTCCCCGGGAAATAAATCAAAAAAAGGATATATATTATGGCTCTTTACAGAATGGATACCCTGATGCGGCAGGCACGGGATAAAGGAATCGCTCTCGGCGCTTTTGAGTGCTGGGAAAGTTTGAATATCCAGGGCATTGCCCGGGCATCGGCTCTCTGCAAAACTCCGGTGATCTTTCAGGCAAGTCCGGCAGAATACAACACCATGGGCGGCGCCGATGCACTGGCGGATATGGTGAAATTCTACGTCAAAAAATACGATGTGGATGCGGCATTGCATCTGGATCACGGTTCAGAAATAAAACATGTGCAGGAGTGCGTGGATGCCGGATTTACCTCGGTGATGCTGGATGCTTCCGCCAAAGTTTTTGAAGAAAACGTGCGTCTGTCGGCAATGGCGGCGGAAATCGCTCACAGCGCCAATATCTCTCTGGAAGCTGAACTCGGTCACGTTTCCGGCGGCGACAGCGGCAGCGGTGCGGAATCCGCCCTGACCGTTCCGGCAGAAGTGGTGGAGTTCGTCAAACAGACTCAGGTGGATTGTCTGGCAGTTTCCATCGGCACCGTCCACGGCGATTACCGCGGCGAACCGAAACTCCATCTCGATCTGCTCAAGGAAATCGCTTCGCTGGTGGATACTCCGCTGGTTCTCCACGGCGGTTCCGGTACTCCGGTCGATCAGCTCCACGCGGCGATCAAACTGGGTATTGCCAAAATCAACATCTGCACCGATATTCACAAAGCCTTCCTGCGGGGCATGGAAGAGGCGAAAGGCACTCTTACCCCCTCCGTCCCCGGCAACTACTATGTTCCGGCACTCAACAACATGATCGAAAAAACAGTCGAAATGATCAAACTTTTCAACTTCAGCGCCTGAAAAAACAGGAGGTAAATCACCATGAAACGTTCTGAAATCAATTATGAGATAAGAGAGGCGGAAAAGTTCTTCGCCTCCTTCCAGTTCAAACTGCCGAAATTCGCTTACTGGACTCCGGAAGAGATGCGCGCCAACCGCAAAAATCCGGCATACCGGGAAATTTTTGACTGCAATCTGGGCTGGGATCTTACCGACTTCGGCAAAGGCGATTTCCGGAAAGAGGGACTTTTTCTCTTCACCATCCGCAACGGTATACAGGATAGTGCCGTCTACCCCAAACCCTATGCGGAAAAAATCATGATCTCCAGAGCCAATCAGGTGACGCTGATGCATTGTCACGAAGCCAAGCGCGAGGACATCATCAACCGCGGCGGAGGGAGGCTGGTCTTTGAACTGTTCAACCGCAAAGGCAATGCGGTGGAATTGGATGACACCCCGGTGACCGTCTCCCGCGACGGCGAAAAAATCACCCTTGCCCCCGGCGAAAAACTCTTCCTGGATCCGGGGGAAAGCATTCTCCTGGAGCGGAACATCTTCCACAAATTTTACGCCGAAGACGGCGGCGATGTTCTGATCGGTGAAGTTTCCGCCGTCAATGACGATCATAATGACAACGTTTTCTATGGGAAACAGCTCCGTTTCCCGGAAGTCATTGAAGACGAGGCTCCGTACCGCTATCTGGTGAGCGATTACGCATCGCTTTGATCCGGCAAAAAAACACTGCGGTTTTACCCGGAAGCACAACC
>JAZUPS010000058.1:0-7978 GCA_045605305.1 Victivallaceae bacterium | reverse complement strand
TCCAGCGCCCGGATGACCTCTTCTGCCTGATTTTCTGCTGCCGGAGGAAGTTGGGCGGTATAAACTCCAAGCAGATTTTTTTCCGGAACTTCGACTGATATGCCGTTTTTGCGGTAAGGAATGGAAAGTTTTGCCATAAATTGAACCCTGTTGTGATTGAAAGATGTTTCTGGCAAAATATATCACCGGAATGAGAATTTGTCAAAAACGTTCATTACATGATTGAAAAACAATGAATGTCATGATATATTATTCCCGGATAGTTTGAGGTAATTACAATTACCTCACGGGATATTTTTAACTCATGGAAAGCGAAAAGTCATGCATACTGTTTCATCATTGAAAAAAGATTTGGCATCAATGGGATTGCTGCCGGAAGATACCATTCTCATCCACTCATCCATGAGGTCTCTGGGGAAGATCGAAAATGGTGCGGATGGATTATTTCAGGCACTGGCGGATTATTTTGCTCCCGGTCTGGTGGCGTTTCCCACTTTGTCATGGGATCTGGTCAATAGCAGACAGCCGGTCTATTCGGTGCGTGACACCCCGGCAACTACCGGAGTTCTGCCGGAACTTTTCCGGAATTGGCGCGGAGTCCGCCGTTCTCTGCATCCGACTCACTCCATTGCCGCTTTGGGCGAAGATGCGGAAAACTTTCTTGCCGGACATGAGAAATTCGACTCCCCCTGTCACCGCAACTCTCCGTGGGGCAGACTTTATGACCGGGATGCGAAGATACTTTTTGTCGGCACTTCGATCATCTGCAACACCTTTCTGCACGGGGTGGAAGAGTGGCTGCCGGTGCCGGGAATGTTGACGGATGCGGCGGAAAAGCTGGTGGTTTTCGATTATGACGGCAACCGCATCGAAGTTCCTTCCCGGCGGCATGATGGAGATCACTCACAATTTTACCGGGTGCTGGAAAAAGAGTTCCGGGAGTGCGGTGCGTTGAGCGAAGGAACTCTCGGCGATGCTCATGTCTTTATTCTGCAGGCTAAAGCGGTTGGCGATTTCGTTTTTGAATTGTTGAAAAAAACTCCCCTGTTTTTCACCGAGGAGTTTCAAAAGAACCGTTGAGGTCAGGGGCGATTTCAAAAGAATACGGTGGCAGTTTTTAATATGGAATGGAGAATATATGACTCAGTTATGGAAAAATTTGATCGCCAATGCTCCGGATTTGCGGGAATTGGCAGCTCAAAGGCTTGACAATGCCGTAAATTACGCCCGGCAGACCGGATATGTTTCCCCAGCACAGCTGGAAAAGATCGCCGTTTATACGGAAACGGTCAAAAATGACCCCGGAATAATGGAAAATTTCTGCCGTCTCTTCGCAATTTATTCGCAAGGAGCTCCGGAAGAGGTGCTTGGTGAACCATTTCCGGAAGAACTTGCCGCCGGGATCGGCGAAAAACAACTGCTTTTGATCGTGGCTCTGGCATTGATCCCCACGGCAGAGGAGCGCTTTACCCGAGCCGGATTGCCCCTGAGTCAGCTTTACTGCACCTTTGATGAGATCGGCTGCTGGATAGCCAACTGTGAACGCAATTACGGTATCACCGGTTTGGAGTTCTGGCACGGATTCGCGTGGCTCACCATGCGCTTATTCAATTTCAAAGTTCTCCGTTTCGGCAGACTTGAGTACAACCGTTGCGACTTTTTTGCCGATGTCATGGTTTTCCGCCACCGTAAAAGCGGAAAAATGGTGGTGGCTGCCGTCGAAGAGTACAAGGTCAATGGTTCGGGGCTGACCGCCGCACCGGGGGAAGAGGTGCAGTTTACGACCGCCTTCCGGGAACTGCCCGATGGTTCATTTATTGCCCATGAGATCCGCGCCGACGGGATAATTGAAAAAGTTCCCCTCACCATCACGCCCGGTGAGTATGAGATCTTCCTGAAATCCGGCGATCCGGTGCTTTATATGCACATCCCGGAGCTTGGGCCATTGAAAACAGAGGAGGTTTTGAAATCTTATCAGGAGGTCAAAGCCTTTTATAAAAAGGTTTATCCCGATTACCCGGTAAAGGCGATAGTCAGCCACTCATGGCTCTTTGATCCGGTTTTGCGTCAGCTTTTGCCGGAAAATTCCAATTTGTGCCGCTATCAGCGCACCGGACACCTGCTGCCCCAAACCGGTCCCTCAGATGCCGTGCGCCGGGTGCTGGGACAACCGGCTGTGGATAATGGCGTGGAAAGCGTGGAGTGGAAAAGTTCTCTGCAAAAAGCTCTCGGCACTTATATCGTCAATGGCGGTTACTGCCGCGGCGGCGGTATCATTATCTTTTAAGGGAAGAGCTTTGCTGTTATCCGCCGGGTTAAAAAAAATTGCAACTTTTTTGCCAACTTCCTTGACAAAATCGATGTCGTATGCTATCTTTTATCATTGAAGGAAAACAAGGGGTTGTTTTCAAGGCGGGGTTTGACCGTCTGCAATGCTTTGAAAAATCAATACCGGGAGGAACGTATGAAAAAGCTCTCTGCCTCGATGAATTTTTTGTATTCAGAACCGAAATCTGTTGAAACTCCTGCCCGCGGGCAGGTGAAGCAGTTCTGCTTCACCTTAATAGAACTTCTGGTGGTTATAGCGATTATAGCCATACTTGCTTCCATTCTCCTTCCGGCGCTCAACAGTGCCAGAGAGCGGGGCAAGAGTGCCAGCTGTATATCCAATTTGAAACAACTCGGAACTGCCTGTGCCATGTATATTGATGCCAATGAGGGCTACTTCAACACTATTACTACTCTCAATCTTGATGGAGCAAGTGTCCGCTGGCCCTGGTATTTCCGGGAAACTTACATGAGTTCCGGCTCTCTCAACTGCCCTACCAGTGACCGTCTCAAGCGGGATCAGGATTCTGGCGTATTCGGTCCCACCAGCGGATACTCCTACGGGGTGAACTACGGCGGTCTGTGTGCGCTTTTCAATGAATCAGACAAAGTTGAAGGATTTTCATCCCTTAAAGTCTCTGAAGTCATTCTCCCCTCACAGACGATTTACGGCGGGGATTCCCAAGTGCCTACTGAAGAGTATCGCGGGACGGGAAATTACATGCTGGCATCATACGAATCCACCGGTGTCGGTCAGCTTCTGGGAGTTCACAGCCGCATGGGTAATGTGGTTATGGCTGACGGGCATACGGTTTCGGTCAGAAGTACCGATAAAGCCGGTTACACCTATCCCCATTGTTACAAAGCCACCGGAACTTTCGGTAACTACAAAGGCGTCAGCGGTTCTACATTTTTTTCCGGCAGAGGCAAAAAACGTACCGGTTCACTTAATTGATTATCTTATCTGTAATTATGAAAAAGTTTCTTTTCATCCCCGTTACCTGCATACTGGCGATGCTTTCTGCAGCTGAGGTCAGGCAAGTCTGGGTGAGCGCCCCCAAAGGAAATGTGAAACTTTCCTGCGGAGAGTACTCCATGACCTCCCGCCTGAGCAACAACGGCAGAATTTCACAATTTTCCTTTCAGGGCAAAGAGCTTTTTACCACTCCCGGTTCAACTCAGCTGGGAACGCTTTATGAAACTCCTTTTCCCAGAGAGAAAGATACCGTTTTGACCTTGACGGTGGATGGAAAAGTCCCGGCGGAGATCGGCAGTGAGGTTTCCGGGAAAGAGATCATTCTGGAGCGCACCGGGGTTTATGGTGACATCCGCATCTTTTCCCGTTACACTCTCAATGCTTCCGGTCTGCGCTGGGCGGTGAAGTACCGCATTGAAACTGTCGCGCACAAGGCGCGTTACTTCTACCTTTTTACCATGCCGTGGAGCAGAAACTTTACTGAATTTGCCTGGAAAAAGGGCGGGCAGATCAGTTGCGGAAAATTTTCTGATTCCAAAAAGTGGCTGCTCTGCGACAATATGGATACATTGGTGCTGTTTTCTCCCTCCCAAAAGGTTGCCGCAGTCAGCAAAGTTATCACCCCCATCCCGGTTGAAAGCCGCAGGCACACCCTCTGGGATCTGCCCAATTTCCACAAATATTTCCTCTTTCATCAGCGCCCGGAGTGGAAAGCCGGATATGAGTCCCCGGAATATGTAATGCACTTTTCTGCCTTTCCGGCAGATGAGAATAGCTGGAAAACAATTAATCAATAATCAAATAGAAAGGTTGAAAACATGTTGAAAAAATTTCTTGCCGCAGTGCTTTTTTTGAGCATCTCTGCCCTTGCTGCCGCCGCTCAGGTGTGGCCCAAGGCGGGAATAGTCCAGCTCAAATCCGGCGATTACCAGTTGAGTGTGCTGCCTAAAAACAACGGCAGAATAAGCGGATTTGCCTATCAGGGCAAAGAACTTTTCATCTCTCCCAGTTCCACTGCGGGTACTCAATTTTCCCCCGCCCGTAAAGAGGTTCCGGTTTCGCTGAAAGTCACCATCGACGGGCAGGAACCGGCGACGGTGGGCAAAGTTCTTACCGGTAAAAAAATCGTGCTGGAGCGCGCCGTCACTGCCGGGGATGTCACCTTGTACTCCTCCTACACGCTTACAGAAGACGGTCTGGTGTGGAGCATCAGATACAAACTGGAAAATCCCGGAACCAGACCCGGATATTTCTACCTTTTCACCATGCCGTGGCGTACCTCTTTCACCCAGTTTATTTACAGCAGAAAAGGTGCTTTCAACTCCGGTAAATTGACCAACAGCGGTTCATGGGTGATCAACACTGCCGTTTCCGGCATGGCGATCTATGATCCTGCCAGTCAGATTGCAGTTGTCACCATCCCCCGGACGGCGATCCCCACCGAGATCCGTCACCACTCCATCTGGGATCACAAAAGTTATCACAAATACTACCTCTTTTTGAAACGTCCTTCGTGGAAAGAGGATGTGGACTCCCCGGAATACATTCTTGAGATCAAAGCCTTCAAAGCCCCGGCAGATCAGTGGCAGTCTGAAGCGGAAAAATCAATGACCTCATCTGCGGAAAAAAAAAGCCCTGATACCGGAGCCGCAGAACCGGTAAAAACCGCTTCAAGCACCCTTGTAAAACGCCCCGTCCCCCCCGTGGATGAGGCGGTCGCCGCCGAAGAGGAGAAAGATTGGCTTGTCAACCGCCGGGGCATCGAAGGTTTGGATGATGACTTTATCCTGCCGCCATTTTCTCCCATTGATTTCAAAAATTCCTCTGCCTCGGTCTGGGGGAGAGAGTACACTTTTTCCAAATTCAACCTTCTGGAAAAGGTGAAGATCCTCGGTGAGAACTTCCTCGCCTGCCCCATGGAGTTTTCTGCGGTGGTCAACGGCAAAAAGGTCAACTTCAAAACCGGTAAACAGATCCTCCTCAGAGAACATAAAGGCGTGGTGGAACTTTACACCCGCGCCAATTCAAAAGATGTGGATATCGAGGTGCGCACAACCATCGAGTATGACGGCATGATCAAAGTGGACTTCACTTTTGATCCCCGGGGCAGTGTGCAGATAGATAAATTCAGTTACACCATAACTTATCCGGAAAAGTACGCTCAATTCATCCACTATACCGGTGCCAGAGATGGCGGTTACTCCCTCAATGTCCCCCGTTTGAGTAACACCCGGCGTCTGCCGGAAGGCGAAGGGACAGTTTGGGAATCCCCCTTCAAGATACTTGTCTGGCTGGGCAGTTACGACCGGGGTCTGCTCTGGTTTTGTGAATCGGAAAAGAATTGGAGTCCCCACGACCGCAAAGCCCGCAAAGAGGGGCTGGCAGTGATCCGCAAAGATGGTCTGGTCAAATTGCAGATCACTCCCGTTTCCCAGCCCAAACTCATCGGGAAACCTGCCACTTACACCTTCGGTTTGATGGCGACTCCTGTCCGCCCCCGCACTCCCGGCTGGCGCGGAACGGATATGGATTATGAAAACATCGCCGAAGCCAATTTAAAAAACGGTATCAAAACTCCGGTGATCTACTCCAGCGCCAGTTATGATTATCTGCCCAATGACCCCAAACGGCGCAATCCGGCGGCGGCAGGATTCTATCCCCGCATCTACAACGTCGAAGCCTACCGCGCCCGGGTGGAAAAAGCTCATGCCATGGGTTCGGTTTTCGGCATTTACATCGATCCAATTCTCTGCAATTTCGGTATTTACAAAGATATGGCTGATTATCAGACCAATATCACCTCCTGGGATCCGACCACCGACAATGCCGATGCTTCCGGAACCAAAATCGAAGCTCCCATGTTGTGGCAGGCGCCGGAGGTGAAAAAATATTTCCTCGAATGGCGCAGAGAGCCGGTTTCCACTGCCCCCTACGGAAGAAATCTCGGCGAAAGACAGTTTCAGGCAGGTCTGGGCAGCCGCTACGCGGATATGCTCTGCTACTTTCTGGAAAAACATGCCGCTCTTGGCTGTGACGGAATAGCCAACCTTGACGAGTGGGGACCGGTACCCGATGCCAACGCCCGTCATGATATGGGTTATTATGAACTTGACGGCAAACGTTATCCGGAGTATGACTGGTTCGGCAGACGTGATCTGCTCAAACGGATGTGCGCTATTTTCTACAAAAAGCATGGCAGACTGCCCATTATGCGTGTCCACCTTGCCGCCACACTGGTGGTTCCCATTGCCAGTTTCTGCGACAGTGTGGTTACGGGGGAAAATATCAATTCAGCTTACTTTAACGGCAAAAGTTTGATGGATAAGTACACCGTCAACCGGGAAGGTATTCTGAAAAGTATCAACGGCAAAAGTGAGGATTTCCTCTACTACACCGCCACCCCCGACCGCTGGGCGATCGAGTACGGCGGTCAGGCATTCGGCTGGAATGTCTGCGTGATGAGCAACCTGAGGAAGAGTCCCCAGCTGAATAAAGAGTATGCTTTCAGTGATATTGCCGCCAGAGATTATCTTGCCATGTGCCTGCTCCACGACAATACTTTGTGGCCGGTATTCTGCAATCCCAAATCTGCCCGCAAGGTGTTGAAGATCAAGCAGGATTTCCGTATCGGTGATGAAAAGGTGAAATTTTATCCCTACTGGGGCGAAACTCACCCGGTTTCAGTCAGCGGCAAAGAGGCTTACGCTGTAACGTGGGAAAACGGCAATGATTATCTGGTTGCGGTGGCAAATCTTGCCCGCGATGGTCAGAAATTGACGGTTGCGTTGAATAAGGAGTTCTTTCCCGGCAAGGCGGAGATCATCAACGCCGAAAGCGGTGAAAAAGTTGCCTTGAACGGCGGTGAATTTTCTTTTGAACTCTCCCGCCGCAACTTCAATCTCTTTATTATCAAAAAGTAAGTTTCTGTGAGAAAGGATTTGGCTAATGAAAAAAGTATTTTTTGCCGTCACCGCACTTATGGCGCTTTCTTTCACTCTTCAGGGGGCGCCGCCATTGGTGCTGGATTTTGAAAGTGATGCTCCATTTCATGTGGCAGAAGAACCTCATACCGGCAAAAAGTGTTACAAATTCCCCGCTTCCGGCAGGGGCAAAGAGAATAAGATACCTTTGCCGCTCAAGGATAATACCAGTTACCGGATAAACGGTATGATGCGCAAAGACATCTGCCACTACCAATGGGCAGGCGCCATTACCGTATCGGTCGTATCCGGGGAAAAAACGCTCTTTACCGGGGCGAAAAATGTTTACGGTGACGGTAAATGGAACAAATTTTCCGGTATCATCACCACTCCCGGCAGCGGAGGGGAATATTTTCTCATTCTCAACAACTCCAAAGATGTGGAAGTTCATCTGGATGATCTCAGTTTTGAGGAGTTGACTCCTGCTGCCGCCGCTGCCGCCGGAGTCAGGGGCAAAAGCACCCTTGTTAGCCGCCCGGTGCCGCCTTTTACTGAAGCAGATGCCGCCAAAGAGGATTGGCTTGTCAACCGCCGGGGCATCGAAGGTTTGGATGATGACTTTATCCTGCCGCCATTTTCTCCCATCGATTTCAAAGATTCCTCTGCCTCGGTTTGGGGCAGGGATTATACTTTTTCCCAATTCAACCTTCTGGAAAAGGTGAAGATCCTCGGTGAGAACTTCCTCGCTTGCCCC
>JAZUPS010000057.1:0-4144 GCA_045605305.1 Victivallaceae bacterium | reverse complement strand
CACCCGCGCCGGTTGCGCGGGGGATACCTCCTTGTGAAACTTCATTCATCATCTTAAAAATCCAACGTTCCCTGAACCGGAGTATCCGGCAGCAATTCATACACCGGGCGGAAACTTTTCCGGTGCAGAGGTGTGGGACCCAGCTGCTTCAACGCTTCCAGATGTTCCGCCGTCCCGTAACCTTTATGTTTTGCAAATCCGTATCCGGGATACTCGGCATCCGCCTGCACCATCTCCCGGTCACGGGTCACTTTGGCAATAATACTTGCCGCCGCGATACTGGCACATTTGGCATCACCTTTGATGATATTGCGCGAGGGCAAAGCAAATTGCACCGGCAAACCGTCAACCAGAACGAAATCCGCCTCTTCCAAAACCGCCACCGCCCGGCGCATTGCCAGATGAGTAGCTTTAAGTATATTCAATTTATCGATCTCTCCGGCGGTGGCTTTCCCCACCCCGATCCGGATTCCCGGCACAGCGTGAAGCTCCTCAAAAAGTTTTTCACGCTCTGCCTCGGAAAGTTGTTTGGAGTCAAAAACTCCCGGCAGTTCCTCAACGCCGGCTGGCAATATCACCGCCGCCGCCACCACGGAACCTGCCAATGGACCGCGCCCTGCCTCATCGACACCGGCGATCCAAGAAAAACCCTCCGCCCGAAGCTGCCGCTCCGAGAGGAGGAGTTCATCGTCCTGTCTCAGGACAGCGTTTTGCCGTGCCATATAACGTCACCGGCAAAAAAGATTACTTCGTGCGAAGCTCTTTGACGCGGGCAGCCTTACCGACTTTGTCGCGGAGGTAGTAGAGCTTGGCGCGGCGAACCAGACCGCGGCGGATGACCTCGATACCGGCAATACGGGGGCTGTTAATCGGGAAAACACGTTCCACGCCCTGACCGGCCTGAACGCGGCGGACGGTGAAAGTTTCCTCGATACCGCTGCCGCGACGGGCAATGACCGTACCCTGGAAGTACTGGATACGCTCGGTATCACCTTCAATAATTCTGACGGCGATTTTGATGGTATCACCGATGTTGAACTGATAATCGGCTTTCGCCTCAGCTTTGCGGATGGTGTCAACTATGTTCATTTTTTTACCTCTTTATTAAGTTCTGCAATCAGATACTTTTCCCATAAATCCGGACGGCGCTCGCGGGTGATTCTTTCCGCCTCGCGTTTCCGGAACTCAGCTACTTTGCCGTGATCGCCGCTCAAAAGCAGCTCCGGCACCTTCAACCCCCGGTATTCCGGAGGGCGTGTGTACTGCGGATACTCCAGCAATCCCATACTGTGAGACTCCTCCACCGCCGATTCCCCATCCCCCAGCACGCCGGGCAGCAAACGTATTACTGCATCAGCTATTGCCATCGCGGCGATATTGCCGCTGGAAAGGACAAAGTCCCCGATGGAGATCTCCCGGTCAACTGCCAGATCAATGACCCGCTGATCCACACCTTCATAATGACCGGCAACGAGGATCAAATGCTCCTCCTTTGCCAGCTCCTGCGCCAGACGCTGATTCATCACCTCTCCGCGGGGAGAGGTCAAAATCACCGTACTGCCGGCATCTTTGACCGATTCGATCGCCCTGACCAGAACATCGGGAACCATCAGCATCCCCGGTCCTCCGCCATAAGGCTTCTCATCGACCGTTCCGCGGGCATCCTCTGCGAAACTTCTGACATCCACGGCATTTACCGAAATCACCCCTTTTCTGGCGGCGCGCCCGATGATACTTTCACCGAGCGGCCCGGGGAACAACTCCGGAAAGAGCGTAAGAATGTCGATCCGCATAAGTGACCGCTTTCAAATGACTCTGAAAAACGCTCAATCCATCACATCGACAGAAACGCGTTTGCGCTGTCTGCCAGCAGCTCCGCTCACCAGTGAACGGATTGCCATGATGGTTTTACCGCGTTTACCAACAATTTTTCCGATATCTTCCTTGCTGCAGCGGATCTGAATGGTCGCACCCTCGTCGGTTTCCACCGTGGAAAGTTTGACTTCATCCGGATTGTCGACCAGAGATTTGACCACATAATCGACAAAAGACTCCAAGTCCCGCAGAGAACCGGCAGAATTACCGCTTCTGGCAGGAGCAGCGGCTTTTCCACCGCCGAACAGGAAGCCGAACAACTTCTTAAACATCGGAACTACCCCAATTACGCCTCGGTGGCAGCTTCAGCAGCGGCGGCTTCGGCAGCAGCTTTGGCTTCGGCTTCAGCGGCAGCCTTGGCTTCAGCTTCAGCAGCAGCTTTGGCTTTCGCCTTCTTGGAGATATTCGCCGGACGGACACGCTCTTTCAGCACAACACCGCCGCGGGCGCGGTCGATAATATCTTTGGCAGTTTCGGAGACTTCAGCTCCAACGCCCATCCAGTAATCGGCGCGCTCAAGATTGACCTTCTCTTCTTTGCTGCGGGGATTGTAGAATCCCAACTCTTCGATCGCTTTGCCATCACGGCTGGAACGCTGATCCATCACCACGATCCGGAAGCAGACCGCGTTGCGGGTTCCGGTACGTTTCAATCTGATTCTTACCATAAGAACTCTTGATTACCTCTTGTTAAAAATTCGTTTCTTCACGTCTTTCCTTCTACCGTTCACACTTGAACAGAACCGTACAGCTACGTTACAGAAAAAGGTCAGATACACCTTTTTCACCAGTTCCGCCCGCAGTGACGAACCGACAGGCCCAGAGGATTTCGGCCATAGATTCATGCCGGAGCATCTGTAAAAGTTCTATAATATACTTGCAAAACGCTGATTATTCAAATATTTTCCAATAAAAAGAGCGTTTTTTCTGTATTTTTCCATTCCGCGCCTCATCCGGCATGAAAAAAAGAGCTGTCACTTCTGCAACAGCTCTCCTGAAAACAGTCGTTTTTTCAACCTTTGATTCGCTGATCAAGCACCCTTGCGGCAAACGTGCCGCTCCGGGAAAACTGCCCCTTCGCTTCGCTGGGGGCGGCAAACGTGCCGCTCCGGGAAAACTGCCCCTTCGCTTCGCTGGGGGGCGGCAAACGTGCCGCTCCGGGAAAACTGCCCCTTCGCTTCGCTGGGGGCAGGAAGTAATGGAGCAAAATCAACTTCTGTTTTATACATTGGTTGAAAGGGTTGTGTATAAATTCCCGTTTTATTTTGGAATTTTATCCTTTTTTCAACCTTTGATTCGCTGATCAAGCACCCGCTTGGCTTTGCCTTCACTGCGGGCGATGGTCTGGGGCGCAACCAGTTTGATGCGGATGCGCAGACCGATGACCGATTCCACCGCCTTGACGATGTTGCGCTGAAGTGCCTCAAGCTCCTTGACCTGATCGGAGAAGGCTTCCGGACTCATTTCCACATTCAATTCGATATTGTCCATACCGTTTTCGGTGGTGAGAATGATCAGATAGTTGGCACTGACTCCCGGCACGGTCAACAGCGCTGATTCGATCTGAGAGGGGAATACATTCACTCCGCGGATGATGAACATATCATCACTGCGGGCAGAGATCCGGTCGATACGGCGGATGGTTCTGCCGCATTTGCAGGGCTCGGCAATAATACGGGTCAAATCCCTTGTCCGGTAACGGATCATCGGCATGGCATATTTGCTCAACGTGGTAAGAACCAGTTCTCCGAATTCACCATCAGGCAGCACCTCACCGGTATCCGGATCGATGATCTCAGGATAGAAGTGATCTTCAAAAACGTGCATTCCCTGATGCTCCGTACACTCGATCGCCACACCGGGACCGATGATTTCCGAAAGTCCGTAAATATCAAACGCTTCGATACCGGCACCCTGTTCAAGGCGTTCCCGCATACCCTGTGTCCAGGGTTCAGCACCGAAAACACCGACTTTAAGCGGCATTTCCCGCAAGTTGACCCCCATTTCGCCAGCCTGTTCGATCAGGTGCAAAAAGTAACTGGGAGTACAGCAGATCGCAGTAACTCCGAAGTCACGCATAAGCATGATCTGAAGTCGGATCGTAGCCATGTCGTTCTGTGAGCCAAGGAGTTGTGTTCTTCTCTTGTCTTCCTAAGACCGCTTGGCCTCCGACTTACCCCCATTTCGCCAGCCTGTTCGATCAGGTGCAAAAAGTAACTGGGAGTACAGCAGATCGCAGTAACTCCGAAGTCACGCATAAGCATGATCTG
>JAZUPS010000056.1:0-11158 GCA_045605305.1 Victivallaceae bacterium | reverse complement strand
ATCCAGATGGATGACGGGACAGGGCTTCCAATCGTAGGGCTTATCGTAAATGGCAAGACCTTTGAAAAGCTCTTTTTTGCCTTCAAAAACTGCCTTCAAAGTGGAAACGGTGAGTGATTTACCGAAGCGGCGGGGACGGGAAAGAAAATACATCTCCCGGGCAGGCTTGATCAACTCCCAGATATATTCGGTCTTATCCACATACAGGAAATTTCCCTGTCTCAAATTTTCAAAACTGTAAACGCTGCTGGTAATATTTTTCATTATCATACACTCCTGTTAGAGTAATATACACCATAGAGATAATGATTTCAATAAGATTATTCCATAAAATCAGAAAATGTGAACCTATTCCCCGGCATGAGCGGAAATTTTCTTTGGAAACAGTGGAAAATTTGTTTGTAACGATATATATTATGACAACCACTCAAACCGTTTGATCGTAAGAGGTGAATATGCCGACTGAAGAGCAAATAAAAATACGTCAGGAAGAAGACCACCAGATATTGATCGCAAGTACGGCATTGGATATTTGCGAGGGAAATTGGGATTATGCTTCTTTTTTAAAAGCTGGCGCAAGCGAGAAATTCAAATCCGAAGTCGATGAAATGATCCGGCATTATCTTTCTCTGCCCCAATACAAACATCTGCCGGTGCCAAAGGGATTTGAGATGTAAAAGACGATATAAGGGAGACTGTTACGGTCTCCCTTTTTTTTGTTGGCTCTGTCCCAAATATTGGTTGATATTCGATTTTTGCGTGAAACGGCCGGAGCTTGCCGCTTCAATTCAATATCTGATAACCGGCTTCAGCGAGAGCCTGCCGGATTTGCTTTAATTGTTCAAAGTTCCTCGTCTCCATTTTGATATGAAGGAAACAACCGATTATATCGGCATGTTCACCGCCGGGATCGTGGCGCACCTGAATAACATTTGCTCCGCACTCGGCAATGATCGCAGACACCTCCCGCAGTTGTCCGGGTTTATCCAGCATGGCGATCTTCAACTCCGCAACTCTGCCCGATGAAAGCAATCCCCGGTTGATCACCCGGGAGAGGATGTTTACATCGATGTTTCCCCCCGAAATCACCGCACAGACATTTTTCCCGGCAAGATCAAGTTTTTTCGCCAGCACTGCCGCTACTCCCACCGCTCCGGCACCCTCAGCGACCAGTTTCTGTTTTTCCATCAGCGTCAATATGGCAGTAGCTATTTCATCATCGCTGACCGTGACTATCCCATCCACATATTTACAGCACAGCTCTCTGGTAAGCGTACCGGGAGTCTTCACCGCGATACCATCGGCAAAGGTGGAAACTTTTGCCAGAGTAACACCCTGTTTTTCGACAAAGGCTTTGCACATTCCCGGCGCTCCTTCCGCCTGAACTCCGTAAACTTTGCACTCCGGCTTGAGCTGCTTCAACGTAAACGCCACCCCGGAAATCAATCCGCCGCCGCCCACCGGAACAAGAACGGTATCGGCTTTTGGGTACTGTTCCAGTATTTCCAGAGCGATCGAACCCTGACCGGCTATCACATCTTCATCATCAAAGGGATGGACAAAAACAGAATCATGCTCACGGCAATATTTTTCCGCCGCCAGATAAGCATCATCGTAAACCCCATCGACCAGATGGACTTCCGCTCCCAGTTTTCTGGTTGCCTCCACTTTGGATATGGGAGCGATACTGGGCATGAAAATAACCGCTTTCCGGTTAAGTTTTCCGGCGGCAAGCGACACCCCCTGAGAGTGGTTACCCGCTGAACAGGCGACGATTTCCCGCTCATCCTGCGGCAGATTGGCGATTTTGAAAAACGCTCCCCGCAGCTTGAATGAACCGGTCAACTGCAGATTTTCCGCTTTCAACCGCAGCTGACAATCATCGGTCAGACCGTTGCTTTCTATCATATCAGTATAGCGAGCCACGCTTTTAAGCAGATGACTTGCCTTGTAAACTTTATCCAGTGTCAACATAATTTTGCTCCTTTATCGGCAGATGAAACCAGTGCCGCATAACGTTTGAGAAAACCGGTCAACTGCCGTTTGGGGGCAAAGACTTTTTTTGCCCGCCGTGCCTCAAGAGTTTCTTCATCAACCAGCAGTTCCAGAGAGTAACCGGGAATGTCGATCTTTATCAGGTCGCCCTCTTCGACCAGAGCGATATTTCCACCGGAAACCGCTTCCGGCGAAACGTGTCCGATAGCAGCTCCCCGGGTCGCTCCGGAAAATCTGCCGTCGGTGATCAGCGCCACATCGGCATCCAACCCCATTCCGGCAATGGCGCTGGTGGGCGAGAGCATCTCCCTCATTCCCGGCCCGCCGGCAGGTCCTTCGTTGCGGATTACTACACAATCGCCCTTAACTATCTTTCCGGAAAGTATCGCCTTTACCGCATCTTCTTCACACTCAAAGACCCGCGCCTTGCCGGTGAACTTCAGCATTTCCTCTCTCACCGCACACCGTTTGACGATACCGCCGTCGGGAGCAAGGTTGCCGTACAACACTGCCAAACCGCCCTCATCGGTATAGTGCCGGATAACTTCCCGGTCTCTGACTCCGACATTGGCGACAACGTCACCGAGGGTCTTTCCGGAAACAGTCAGACAATCAGTATTCAGCAGATGGGAAATTTCTTTCATCACTGCCGAAACGCCTCCGGCACGGTGAAGATCCTGCATGTGGTGCCTGCCTGCCGGGGCGAGACGGCACAAATTTGGGGTACGGGAGCTGATCTCATTTACGGTATGCAGATCCAATTCCACCCCGGCTTCAGCGGCAATGGCGGGCAGATGGAGCGCGGTATTGGTGGAGCATCCCAGAGCCATATCCACGGTCAAAGCATTGTGAAATGCCTCCCGGGTCATGATGTCACGGGGGCGGAGATCGCGTTTGAACAGTTCCAAAACCATCATTCCGGCACCTTTGGCAAGGTGGAGCCTTTGGGAATAAACTGCCGGAATAGTACCGTTTCCGGGAAGTGCCATGCCGATGGCTTCGCAAAGACAATTCATGCTGTTGGCAGTAAACATCCCCGAACAGGAACCGCATCCGGGACAACTGGAACACTCAACTTCCGCAAGTTCCGCTTCACTCATTTTTCCGGCATTGACTGCGCCTACCGCTTCAAAAACAGTATTCAAATCTCTGCCGTCAAGAGAAAGCATGGGGCCGCCGGAAACGAAGATGGAAGGCAGATTGCATCTTGCCGCCGCCATAAGCATGCCGGGGACGACTTTGTCACAGTTGGGAATGAAAACCAGAGCATCAAAACAGTGAGCTTTGACCATACATTCGACGCTGTCGGCGATCAACTCTCTGGAAGCAAGACTGTAATGCATCCCGTCATGTCCCATTGCCAAGCCGTCACAGACAGCAATGGTGTTGAACTCCATGGGCGTACCGCCGGCGGCAAGCACACCGTCTTTGACCGCCCGGGCGATCTGCTGCAAGTGTGTATGCCCCGGAACGACATCGTTGAAGCTGTTGACCACCCCGACCAGCGGGCGTTTCATCTGCTCGCAAGTGTACCCCAGCGCGCCCAATAAGGCGCGCTGAGGAGCGGCAGAAACTCCTTTTGTCAATTTATCACTGTTCATTATTTATTCCAGTTCATTTTGGCACGCAGCTCGGCGCCGACGGTTTCCAGTTGATGAGCTTTGGCAGCTTCACGCTGTTTGGTAAAGAGCGGTCTGCCGTCGGGATTTTCCTTCAGCCACTTGCGGGCAAAAGTACCATCCTGTATCTCGGCAAGAACCTTCTTCATTTCCGCTTTGGTGGCATCGGTGATCAGGCGGCTGCCGGTATTGTAATCACCGTATTCGGCAGTGTCGCTGATGCTGTAACGCATGAAGGAAAATCCGCCTTTGACCACCAGATCGATGATGAGTTTCATCTCGTGGATGCACTCGAAATAGGCGCTTTCGGGTTTGTATCCGGCTTCAACAAGAGTTTCAAATCCGGCCTGCATCAAAGCGGTCACGCCGCCGCAGAGGACTGCCTGTTCGCCGAAAAGATCGGTTTCGGTCTCCTCTTTGAAGGTGGTTTCAAGGATCCCGGCACGACCGGCACCGAGTCCGGCAGCATAGGCAAGCGCCAGTTCCATTGCGTTGCCTGAAGCATCCTGCCCGACTGCCACCAGACAGGGAACACCTTTGCCCTCGACAAACTGACTGCGCACCGTGTGTCCGGGGCCTTTGGGCGCGATCATCACCACATTGACGAACTCCGGCGGCACGATCTCTTTATAGTGGATATTGAAACCGTGGGCGAAACTCAGAGTCATTCCGGGGCGCAAATTATCTTTTACGCCGTTTTCATAGATGGAACGCATCTTTTCGTCATTGACCAGCATCATCACCCAATCAGCTTTTTTGACCGCATCGGGAGTGTTGAGAACTTCAAAACCGTCGGCTTTGGCAACGGCGGCACTTTTGGAGTTTTCGTAAAGACCGACCACCACCTTGACGCCGCTGTCCCGCAAATTCTGGGCGTGGGCGTGTCCCTGGCTGCCGTAACCGATCACGGCGACGGTCTGATTTTTGAGAAGTTCAAGGTTGCAGTTTTCGTTGTAGTACATTTTGCTCATTTTCTTTTTTTCCTTATATTAGAGCGTTGAGTTGTTCAGGAGAACAACGGTTTTAACATCAAAAAGTTTTCGTAATTGCCGGGTCATCTGCTGTTGAATGGCACTGTCGCCGCAGGAGACGATCCGCATAACTGACAATGTGGGGTCACGGGTCTCATGAACGGTCAGACTGTCGATATTGTACTTGCGTTTGGCATAAAGTCCGGTTATCCGGTTGAGTACACCGCAGTGATTTGCCACGGTAAGTTCCACGATAAAGCGTTCCATTTCAGTTCCTTTGGGTTATAAGATCGTTGACACTGCCGCCGGGGGGGATCATCGGCAGCACAAATTCATCCATATCCAGCTGACAATCCAATACCAGCGGGGTATCGGCAGGCGGATCGTACAAGGCTTTTTCCAATTCAGACAACCGGGTGACTTTTTTCCCCTTTGCCCCGAATGCCCTTGCCAGAGCCGCAAAGTCGGTTTTACGGTTGAGAGTGGTGTGAGAGTAGTGTTTTTCATAAAACATCGTCTGCCACTGACGCACCATGCCCAGTACACCGTTGTTGAAAATCACGATCACCAGAGGCAGATTTTGCGATACCGCAGTAGCAAGCTCCTGCAAACACATCCCGAAACTGCCGTCTCCGGTAAAAAGCACTGTCCGTTTGCGGTTATTGGCGATACAGCCGCCGATCGCCGCCCCCAGTCCGAAGCCCATCGTTCCCAAACCGCCGGATGTAAGCAGAGTGCGGGGAGTTTGAAAGGGGAAATACTGCATCGTCCACATCTGGTGCTGCCCCACATCGGTGGCAACCACCGTATCGGGGGTGCAGTATGAAGCAGCTGTCCGCAAGAGAGTAAAAGGGGTAAGTTTATCACTCATCGGATGAAAATCCAGTTTTTTAGCCTGAGCGCACTCTTTTTCCCATTCCGGATGAGCGATGCGGGGCAGTTTTTGCAAAAGCTGCTGAAGAACTTCTTTCACATCTCCCCACAGCTCCACATCGGCGGCAGTATTTTTGTTGATTTCAGCATGGTCTATATCCAGATGGATGATCTTTTTACCCTCTTTGTATTTGGCAGTATTTCCGGTGGCACGGTCGGAAAAACGGACTCCCAAAGCGATTATAAGATCACATTCGCTGAACATTTTTGCGGAACTTTCCGTGCCGTGCATACCGCACATTCCCAGATTCAGCGGTTCATTTGCCGGGAGAGCCGTCAACCCCATCATACTGAAGGTCACCGGGGCGGAAATACGCTTTGCCAGAGTCAGCAGCTCTTCACTTGCTCCGGAAGAAACCACCCCGCCGCCGGAGTAGATCAAAGGACGCTGCGCGGCATTTATAAGCTGAAGTGCTTCAGTCAAATCCACTTGCGGCAGGGAGTTGAAAAAGAGTTCCTGACTGGTGTATTGACTTTCATCACACATATCGGTCTGGATGCTTTTGGGTATATCCACCAGCACCGGGCCGGGTCTGCCGGAAGAGGCGATCCTGAATGCGGCATCCAGTATTCCGTTCAAATCTTTCACATTGCTTACAGCGAAGTTGTGTTTGACGATCTCCTGAGTTATGCCGGTGATGTCAACTTCCTGAAAACTGTCTTTTCCCAGAAGCGGCACAGCCACATTGCCGGTGATGGCAACCAGAGGGACACTATCCAGATAAGCATTGGCGATACCGGTTACCAGATTGGTCGCTCCGGGGCCGCTGGTGGCGATGACCACGCCAACTTTGCCGCTCACTCTGGCAAAACCGTCGGCGGCGTGAGCGGCATTCTGCTCATGGGCGCACAAAACATGGTTGATACGGTGGGCATTTTTGTAAAGTTCATCGTAGATGGGCAGAACTGCTCCGCCGGGATAACCGAAAACGGTATCGGCTCCGTTGCGGCACAATGCCTCGATTACTATTGCTGCTCCTGATTTTTTCATTTGTGTTACCTGTGCTGTGATTAAAATTAAAAAGCCCTGCCGGAAATTTTCTTCCGGCAGGGCTTGAAGTGAACTTGCTTGATTCTATACCGTGCCGGGAGGCATAATAATAATTACGCTGATAATAATGGCAATAATAATGACGGCGGCAACAGATACGACAACAGAACCGGAGACCGACAGTCCCGGAACAAAGTTGATGCTGGTGTTGTTAAAAAGTGCCGTATTCATTTTTCTGTTTCCGCTATAGATAATTTCAAAAATTACTTCCAATCATACCATAAAAAAACCTCTCACCGGCTGATTACCGGTGAGAGGTTCAACTACTCTTTTTCAAGTCCCGCTCAACAACAGCAACCAGCCGTACCGCAGCCGATAATTACGACTGCAGCAATAATAATAATGCTGATAATGTTGTTGAAAAATCTGTTCATTTTTTCCTCGTTTCAATTTCAAAACATTTTCTAATATACCACGATTTTTCGACGTGTCAAGGAACGAAAATAAAAAAAATAAAAATTTTTTCCATCCCTTGACATGAATAAAAAACTGTGCTGCATTAAAAAATACACACAGGGAAAAAGGTGTAAAAAAGAGAAATGAAAAAACAGATTATCAACCTTATTGCGCTTGACATTCTTCTGCTTCTGTCGGAGAGTGCTGTTCTGTCATGCGGTTGATAAAGTAATTTGAAAGCCGGGGGCTGTTGCAAAACCTGTGTGTTTTTGCAGGGGTGCTAACGCCGCCCCCTGCACCCCTGGCGCCCGCGCGTGCGGGATTTTGTACTGGCAAGTGGTATGCGTGTGTTGTGGTGGTTCGACTCATGTGTCGCAAAGTTTCACCCTCTGCCGCCTTTTCTGGCGACAGGAGGGATGAAATTTGCTCCACGAGTGCCACTTTCGGGGAAGAAATTCCCCAGACCCCCTTGTCCCGGCGAAGCCTTGTGCGAAGACGGATCGCGGCGGCGGGCAACGCTCGCCGCAACTCTTACGGCGTAACTGCAATACTTGAACTTGAAATCTGTCATTGCTCAAACATCAGTTTTGAGCAATGGATTTTTTTGCCTGCCAATCCTTCCAAGTGAATTTATTTTACGCTGAAAAGAGACCGCCGCAAAACATCAGGTTTTGCGCTCAGCCCCTTTTTTGATCATGAATAAGCAGTTTTTCAACAACATCGCCAACCTCAACACCGCCGTTATTCCCGCCGGTGCGCTGCTTGCCGCCCTTATTCTGCTTCTTCTTCAGCTTATTATTGATTCCGGCGGCATGAGGCAATGGCAGATCCGACACAAAAAAATCAACTTCCAGCCCCGGCGGCTTCAACTCAGTAGTGGAAATCTCCAAAGCGGTCACCCGGCCCGTCATCTGCGCCCGGATCATTCTCCGTAAAAAAACAGGGCATTTTCTCATCGGATGGCGAATTGCCGAAGTGCCGGTGATACTCCCGGGAAAAAAATTTCACATCCCGGTATCCGCACAATTCAGCCACCTGCGCCACCGGCAAATGTTTGAAACGCAAAAGATTTCGGGCGTAATCAAGCCTGAGAGTGATCAGATACTGCATCGGAGTACAGGAAAATTGACTGCGGAATTTGCGGATCAAAGTCGGCTTGGACATGCCATATTTCAAAGCAATATCATCCAGCGTAAGCGGTGAACTCAAGCGGCTTTGCATATATTCACATATTTTCTGCAATGAATTTGTCGTTTTGGAGCGTTCTTTCTGGGTGATCTGGAGCATGAGCCGATAACTTTCCACGGAAAGTTCATTACCGGCAACGCTTCCTGATTTCACCATTTCGCCGATTTTCTGCAGTTGGCGGTTGAATTCGCCGTCTTTGGGCATTTTGATCACTTCGCCGATCCACAAAGGGGAGTTGTGCAGCAGTAATTGCAGTAATACTCCATCGGGGAAACCCACGATCACCTTTTTCAATTCATATTGAGGCGAAACGCTGATCCGGTTCTGCTGTCTCGGCAGCAGGGCATAGAATGCTCCGGGGAAGAGCGGGAAACGGCTGTTGTCAGAGGTGGTCAAGACCCCCTGCCCATGGAGGATAAATTCAAAGCAGCAGCAATCGATTGTCCCCGGATGAGGGAACTCACAGCCGTCATAAATTTCACTTTCCCCGTAAAAAGCGGGGATCAGCTGCCGGTCATCCTGAACTTTGGAAGTGGAAAACCAGATATTTTCCTTCCAGACCTTCCCGTGACTTTCAGTTTTATGAAAAACTATATTCATCTTTGCAAAAGACTTCCCCTGAAATTGCCTGTTTTTGATAATATAGTTCACCTTTTACCAAAATGCAACCATTGAAAACCGCAGATATACGATATTCAGGGTATATTATTCGGAGAGGAGTTTTACGCCGTATAAGTGATGGTACTATTATCCACTCTCATGACAATATAATCCACCATATTTCTGTTGCATTTTTTCCGCTTTGCATGTATAATTAAAACGATGACCGGAATTTCCTGCTGAAAAATTGACAGCAGCAGGAAGATCACTTTATCTGTCAAAGGAAAAATTTTCTAATGGTGAAAGGGAAAAAAATGAAAAATCAAACTTGCTTCAGAAGTAATCTTTTCTGGCAGGGATATGCCAGAAAGCCCATGAGCTTTACTCTTATCGAGCTGCTTGTTGTGATTGCGATCATCGCCATTCTTGCGGCAATATTGCTCCCGGCACTTAATTCCGCCCGTGAACGCGGCCGTCAGGCAACCTGCCTTAATAACTTCAAACAGTTTCTCTCTGCTGCCAATATGTACAGCAGTGATTCTGATGATTGGGCATGTCCCGTATTTGACACCACGGGATTCGCCACGGCAACCGCCTCATGGTATGCAACCAGAGAATCTGCAAATCCCGGAACCGGAGTACTCAAAGGTTTACTGCGTGAATATATGGGTATTGCTGCCGGAGATGCCTACATCGGAGGATTCGGCAGTTCATTTGCCTGTCCTTCCCGGAGTGTCAACAATGGATATTATTCGATCGCGATGAATAATAAGTGTGTCGTTGATAACGGCGATGGCAGAGGCATGGGAAAAATCAGCGGATTGGCTTCAGCTTCCAGAAGCTGTTATTTCTTCGAAGGAAAAGGGACGCTTAACCAGGCTGCCGGCGGTTACGATGCCATCGTTTTTCCGCATGGGGCTCAAGGCTTCAGTGAAACGACTGTCCATGATGCCGTAACTGCCACACTCCCGGGAGCTTCCAGCATAGGATTTTTTGACGGTCATGCGGCAATGCATCAGAAAAATTCATTGCCTGTCAAATATATCTGGACAAATGTGAATGCTGTAATTCCGCAAAGCTTCTGGAATCCGTGGAAAAGTAACGTAAATACGAACTACTACCGCTGGAGCGATAATTGGTAATTCCGGTTGAAACAACTGCTTATACAAGGATAATTGCGTAATGAAATATCTGTCCCGTCTTATGATCCTGCCGGTTGCGGCACTATTTTTGCAGGCAGTAGCAGAAGATGTTTCTGCTGTGCTGAAAAAGACCAGAACCATCTATTCTGTCGCCAATCCCGGTTCAAGAGCTGCCAAAGCCGGAGGTTTTATCCAGAATGACTCTTTGTGGGTTCCCTGCCCGCAAAATACCACAGTCGCGGTCAGTCACGACGATAAAAACCTCTATATCTGCTTTGATATGAAAGAAGATCCGGCAAATATGCAATTCCTTCACGGCAGAGAAAAAGTAAAAATCACCTACTGGGCAAACAACTGCGTGGAAGTCATGCTGCAGCCCCCCGAGGGAAAACAGAAAAATTTCTGGTATCATCTTGCCGTTGACTGTGCCGGTCATGTTTTCTTTGCCAGAGAAAATGATGTTTCTGAAATGCCAGGTGTCGTGAATATCAAAGAGGTCAGTTCCTCCAATATCCGCACCAAGGTCAAATTACTGAAAAACGGTTGGAATGTGGTGGCTGTCGTTCCTCTGAAGGAACTTGGCGGAACCTCTTTCAGCGGCGAATGGCGGGCTAATTTCGGCAGAACCCGGATCGTGAATGATAAAATCGCTTATTACGTTTGGAACCGTACCAAAGGTTATCAGCAAAGCGGTAATTTCGGGGTTCTCAAATTCGGTGCACCTGCCGATATTCAGCAGCAGGAGAATAAGTACATCAATGCTCTCACTGAATATCAGAAAAGCAAAGCTGCAATCGTTGCCAAACTCAAAGCCCGCAGTTACGAGTGGAAATATGCTTACGGCAAAGGTGATATGTATAAGCCATTCGACACGGTTTATTCTGCGGAAAAAGGTTTCGGCTGGCTGGAAAAAGGTATCAAATCCGGCTCTTTCGATACCAAAAACACCCGCCAGTGGGATAGTCCCATCAACGCCCTCTGCGACAACTATGTTTTCAACGATGTCCCCAATTCCAACGGCAGAGTGGTAAATAATTTCCGGGTGGATCTGCCCAACGGCAAATACAAAGTAAGTCTGCTTGCCGGATTCATCTATGAGGAGCGTACCCCCGGTGAGAAAGCTCCGCAGCGCCGCCGCTTTTCGCTTGCGATCAACGGTAAAAAAGTCCGGGATTACGACATCGGTACGATCATGTACACCAAAGACTTTTTCCATGCGGAAGTTACCGATGGCAAGCTGGTAAGTCGGAGGCCAAGCGGTCT
>JAZUPS010000055.1:0-3312 GCA_045605305.1 Victivallaceae bacterium | reverse complement strand
GAACTGCTCCTTGCCGATGAACCAACCGCCGCGCTGGATAGTGTAATGGGACGGAAGGTTATGGAGCTATTGAAGCAAGTCGCCCACGAACACAATACCGGCGTATTGGTGGTAACGCACGACCACCGTGCGATAGATGTTTTTGACCGCATCTATGTTATGGAAGACGGCAAGATCAAAGAAGCTCAGCAGTGATTTTGCCGCAGCCGGATTTGTCAAGCGATATTCGTTGTAAACTTGCCTGAATATTTACTCAAAATTTCAATCTAAAATGGCAATATCAGATATTTTTGAGCAAATTTCACCGCAACCGGCTTTGTGGCAGGACTCTTTGCAGAGGGCAATGATGAGGGCGTGATATTCGTTGTAAATGGCGACGTCGGCAGGCAAAGCGTCCATAAAAATCTTTTGCAGAGAATCGTAATGTAAAGTTCCGTCAAGGTGTAAATGCCGCTCCGCCACCCGCCGGGTGTAGGCATCAATAACGAAAATCGGCTTGTTGAAAGCATAAAGCAAGATGCTGTCCGTCGTTTCCCGACCGACACCTTTTACCGCAAGCAGCTCTTTCCGCAAAGCCCAAACATCCGCCGACTGCTCAAAGGCGGATTCACGCTCAAGCATAAACGCCGCCATCGCTTTCAAATAAGCGCACTTCTGCGAGAAAAACCCCGCCGGACGAATCAACTCCTGCAACTCCGTATCCGGTGTCGCCAGAACACGCTCCGGCGACATCACCCCGGCAGAAAGCAAATTCCCGATCGCCTTTTCCACATTAGTCCAGGCAGTATTCTGCGTAAGAATTGCCCCGGTAATGATCTCCCACCGCGCCCCCGTCTGACAAGGCCACCAATGCTGCGGTCCGTAACAATCAAGGAGAACGGTAAAAAGGTGTCCGATTGGGGTGTTCAAATTCTGCATTGCCAATGATTATTCCGCAAGTTTTCTGCCCATTTCAAAAGCTTTGGCAAGGTCGGAAATAAATTGAGTTTTACGCATTTCAGCTTTATGAGTGGCATCAAACAAGGTACACTCATATTTGCTGTAATCGTCAAACTGATGGGTGTCGCAGGCGTAAAGGGTATAAATGTTCCGGCTGTTGAAAATCAATCCGGGAGTTTGGCTTTGGGATTGCAGATATGCGTTGTAACCGTACTCATTCATAACATTTTCCGGAACATTCATCGTGTAGATAAAGCCGAAATCGATTCTTTTCTCTGCCCGTGAACTCGGAGGATTGGTGTAACGCAGCATTGGGAAAAAGAGCCGTTCCAGAAAGTTGCGGTAAAGTCCACTTTCAGCACCGAAATAAATCGGAGACCCCATAATGATCCCGTCTGCCTGAAACAACTCTTTCAAAATTTCCGCAAGGTCATCTTTAAGCATGCACCCCGGAGAGGGATTTGCCAACTTTTTACAAGCAAAACAACTGCGGCAGCCGCTGAAATTCAAATCTGCCAGCTGGATAAGTTTTACCTCTGCGCCCGCACTCGCCGCTCCCTCAAGAGCTTTTTGCAAAAGCTGCGCCGTGTTACCGTTCTTCCGGGGACTGCCATTAACAGCATAAATCTTTTTCACGTTATTCCTCCTCTTAAATTATTCACAAGAACAAGTAATTTTTCTTGTGACCGCCCAGTTTGGGAGCCATTTTTTCGGCGGCGGCTTGCATGAAAACGGGATCAAGGTCGCGGGCGTGTTTGGGGCAAATGTCCCGACAGCGCATACAACTGATACAGCGTTTTGTATCGGTTTTGCGGGGATCAGTTTTGTCGATCGCCCCCACGGGACAACCGGCGGCACAAATTCCGCATTTATCGCAACTGTCATTGGCTTCGGGCTTGAAAGGAATGTTGGCAAGTTCCTTGTATGTGCCATGACTTCCGGCAAGGTTCAACTCTCCGAATACGCCGCTATCAAGTTTTTCGGTGATTTTCCGGGCAAATTCCGCAAGTTCTTTGGCATCATCTTTATCCGGACGACCAGTGGCAAACTGCCGGAAGATGGAGTGCTCAGCCACAGCGGCAACCGCCGCCACGCAAACAAATCCACAACTTTCAAGTGTGTCCTGAAGTTCAGTCAGAGTATCGTCCCATTCCCGATTGCCGTAAACACAATTCAAAATCGCTTTCGTGCCATTGCCGGAAATCTTTTTGATCCGTTCAACAGCAATCTGCGGAACCCGTCCGGCAAAAGACGGAACTGAAAACAGACAAACATCCTCCGCTTGCAAAGCCATTTTTTCAATATCGCAACAAATATCCACCTCGCAAACCTCCCTCCCGAGTTTGCCAGCCAGAATATCCGCCACCTTTTTCGTACCGCCCGTAGGACTGAAATAAATATTATAAAGCATTTTCTTCTCCATTATTCATTTTCTGAGATTACAAATCGTTCTTCAGCAATTTGATTCAACTGTTTTGCTATTACTTCAAACGGCTGGTTCAAGTCAAGAGTTTTCACAGAAATTTTATTGCCACTCATAGAAAAATCACCGTCCGGCTGGATTTCATCAGCGGTTTTGGCATACAACAGCAAGCCTGAAACTTCGTGATCGGTAAAACCATCCTGCAAAGTTTTGTTTTTGACATATGAAAAAATCTGATAGAGATTGCCGGAATGGATCGTCCGCTTATCATATTGACTTTGTGTGTTTTTGCTGTAACATTTTGCATCAATAATCAAAGTCTTTTTGCCGTATGAGAGCGTTATATCGCTTTGCATTGTCGGCAGCATTGTCCGGCAATCATCATCCACCGCCCACGGGATTTGGGAAGCGTTGGCTTTCAATTCCGGATAATGTTTACGGTAATATTCCAGAATGAATTTTTCATAAAGCCTGCATAATTTTTGTTCATCAACAAAAGAGGCTAGTTTATGTTCTCCGGCATCTTCACTCAAAAGCATTCCTTCGAGGATAAACTGACACAAACTTATTAAAATCCGGTAAGTGTGGTTATTGTGCTGAAAACGGATCTGCGACCAGTTGATTGCCCATGGATCAAGCACATCAACATTGGAAAAGAAGAGCATTTTCTGTTTCAAATCATTTTTGTGCTTGCTGTCAACATCTTTTTGCTTTATCAACAGTAAAACCGTTGTTTTAAGGATTTGATTGAATATATTATTTTCGGATAATTCATCAAATTCACAGGCAATTTTGTGCGTACGGTTCAAGCGGTTCTTTATGGTTTGTGGAATATCAATCTTGCCCCTCATAACGGATAAATTATCCTGCTGCAAGATGTATTCCCGATGCAAGCCGCGTTTAAGCTGCTGTCCGATTCCATTACCGAGGATCGCCGCAAAAAGATTATG
>JAZUPS010000054.1:0-2086 GCA_045605305.1 Victivallaceae bacterium | reverse complement strand
GTGGGCAGATTTGACCTGCCGTATGCGTCAGGCATTGCTGAATGGGAATTTCGGAGAAATTCCGTCTCTGATCAACCGGAATTTTGATCTGCGCAGTGAAGTTTGCTCCGGCAGTATCAGTGAGAAGAATCGCCGGATGGTGGAAATTGCCCGCAACTGCGGAGCATCTGCCAAATTTACCGGTTCCGGCGGAGCGATAGTCGGAACTTTTGAAGATGAAATGATGTTTGATAAGCTGAAACGGGAATTGAAAATTTTCGGCGTGGAAGTTATCAAACCTCATGTGGTTACAGGGGGAGCGGATCGATCATGAAAAAGGTCGTCAAGGCTGTCATCCCTGCAGCCGGATTCGGTACCCGGATGCTCCCTTTTGCCAAAGCTGTACCTAAGGAGTTGATCCCGCTGGTGGATGCTCCGGTCTTGCAGTATGTGGTGGAAGAGGCTGTGGCAGCAGGGGCAGAGGATATTCTGATCATCATCAGTTCCGGCAAAGAGGCTTTGATCAAACACTTTGAACCGGCTGTGGAACTTGAGAAACGTCTGGCTGATTCCGGAAAAACAGCATTGCTGGCAAAGATGCAGCGTCTTAATTCTCTTGCCCGGATACAGTTCGTTTATCAGCAGGAACTTAAAGGTCTGGGAGATGCGGTCAATCTTGCCGCCGGATTTGCCGGTGATGATCCATGTCTGGTTCTGCTGGGGGATACGGTAATGGATCCCCGCGGAGAAAGAAGTGTTGCCGGAGAGTTGGTCGAGGTCTATGAGAAATTTTCTTCATCGGTGGTGGCACTGGAAAAAGTTCCCCCGGAAAAGGTTTCATCTTACGGAATTGCCGCCGGAAAAGTTATTGAAGCGGGGGTTCTTGAATTGACCGATCTGGTGGAAAAACCGGCGTTGGAAGATGCTCCCGGTGACTTGGCTGTGGCGGCACGGTATCTTTTTACTCCAGGAATTTTTTCAGCATTGGCTGAAACTGGCTGCGGATTGCATGGCGAGATCCAGTTGACCGATGCGATACGCAAGCTGATGAAAAGAGAAAGAGTTTGCGGTTGTCAGATCAAAGGCAGAAGGTTTGATCTGGGAACGGCGGCAGGTTTTGTCGCGGCGAATGTGGAATTTGCCTTGCGCCGTCCGGAATTACAGGATGTTCTGGGCAGGCAGATCATGGAAATCCTGAAAAGTAAAAATATTGCAGAGTAGTAAACGTGTTAAGTAAAATCAAATCATTTGTAAAAAGCATATTTTCCGGAAAGAAGGAAAATGAGAACTCTCAGTTGCAAACTTCCGGGAAGAAGAACTCTTCCGGGAAAGGCAGGAGAAATAAAAATCAGCAGGATAAGAGCGGTAAACGCAATATGCCGGTCTCTAAAAAATCCGGAAGAAAAAAATCTCTTCCGCCGAAAAAGCGTGAAGAACAGAGTTTTATTCCGGTGAAAAAAGAGATTCCGCCCCGTCCGGAAAAACTTGAAGAAGTTCCCCTTTGTGAGGGAAAGGTGCGCTTTTTGGATTATGCTCTGCATGAATCGGTGCAGTTCGGTATTCAGCACGCCGGATTTCAGTATTGCACCCCGATCCAGGAGATGACCTTGCCGCCCTTGTTGGAAAATCGGGATTTGGCGGGCAAAGCTCAAACCGGAACCGGAAAAACTGCGGCATTCTTGCTGGCATCTTTTACCCGTTTGCTCAATAATCCTCCGGCTGAAAACCGTGCCAATGCCACGCCGCGGATGGTCGTGCTTGCTCCCACCCGGGAGCTGGCAATGCAGATACACAAAGATGCCGCAGAACTGGGAATTTTTACCGGCTTGAATCTGGCGGTGGTTTTTGGCGGCATGGATCATGAAAAACAGCGCCGGAATTTGGAGTGTCCCTTGGATGTGCTGATCGGAACCCCCGGCAGAGTTATCGACTACAGCCGTTCCGGGGCTTTGGATTTGAGCAAAGTGGAAATTCTGGTCATTGACGAAGCTGACCGTATGCTGGATATGGGATTCATTCCCGACGTGCGCCGGATCGTGGCACAGCTTCCGCCCAAAGGGATCCGCCAGACGATGCTGTTTTCGGCAACACTGAAGTCGGAGGCCAA
>JAZUPS010000053.1:0-4298 GCA_045605305.1 Victivallaceae bacterium | reverse complement strand
CCCTGGAATTAACGGTGGTGCTGTTTGCTACACCGCCGTAGGAGATGTACATCCAGCCTCCGGAATTAACGGTGGTGCTGTTCGTCACCCCGCCGGAGGAGATGTACATGAAGCCGCCGCTAATGGTGGTGCTGTTCGCTGTTCCGCCGGAGGAGATGTACATGGAGCCATAGGTTTTGACAATGGTGCTGTTTGCCACCCCTCCGGAGGAGATGTACATCCAGCCCCTGGAATTAACGGTGGTGTAGTTAGCCGTGCCGCCAGAGGAGATGTACATCCAGCCCCTGGAATTAACGGTGGTGTAGTTAGCCGTGCCGCCAGAGGAGATGTACATGGAGTCCCAAGATGATAATGTTATCCCGCTGCTGATAATGCCGTCGTAGATGTCGTAACGTGCCATGGAAATTTTCCCTGAGAAAAAGTGTTGATTTTATTGTTCCGCAATAATTTAGCATCAACAAAGTGCTTTTTCAACAGGATTCGGGATATTATCTGGAATTTTTACCGGAAAAACGCTAACTTGCATTGAGAATGAAGTTTGCCGACTCCGGGGCAGCTGTGCGACTGTAAAAAGGGGGTTACTTGATTACTGCAACGCTATTTAACGTGCCAAAGTCATTGGTGACAAAATTGGGGTTCTCTTCATCCAGCAGCCATTCGCCGTCTACGACCAGCTTGTATTCATAACTGCCCGGTGCAAGTTTGACCATGCAACTGTAACTTCCGCTTTTTGCTGAATATTTCATTTGTGAACGCGCCGGATCCCAATCATTGAATACTCCCGCCAGAGAAACCGAGTGACCCGGGGCGGTGGTATAGGTAAAATTTACCTCAACAGTGCCATCTTTCTTCATCTTACCGAAATCAAACATCTTTTTCTTCTCCGTATTGGCGGATTAATGATTGCGAATGTACATGATATATAATATACTGCAAAAACTTTGTTTTTTCAAGAGCAACGATTGGAAAAATCCTTAAATTGGCTGTATATTTAGGAAATAACAAATATTTTCAGGAGTTTTGCCATGGATTTTGAAGTTTGGCCGGGACCTATGGAAGGGGTCGGCAGAGGGGATTTTGTTCGAGCCGCTGCCGGGTTGAAACTTACCCCGCGCTGGATGACTCCATTTATCCGGATCACCGAAACCATTCCCGGTGCGAACAAACTTTTTTCATCCGTTTCCGCTTATCTTGACTCCGGCGTACCGGTGACAATTCAACTCATGGGCGGTAATCCGCAACTTATCGGCGAATGCGGTAAACTTCTTTCCTCCCATCCCGCTGTCACCGGAATAAATCTCAATTTCGGTTGTCCAAGCTCCCGGGTTTTGAAGCATGGTTCCGGCGGGGAATTGCTCTCTGAACCGGAGTCGCTTTGCTCTTTCTGTCAAACTGTCGCCAATTTTCTGCCTGCCGGAAAATTGTCGGTCAAAATCCGTTCCGGGCGCTTTTCCCATCTGGAAATGGAAAAAATCATTCCTCAGCTGTGCAAATCTCAGGTGGTTGAAAAGATTTTTTTCCATTACCGCACTGTCGCTGAAGGTTACTCCTCTGCTCCTTTGCCCATGCGGAGTGAGCGCATCGCTCGCGCCGTGGAAATTTCCGACGGCATACCCGTTATTGCCAATGGGGATATTTCTTCGGTGGAGGAGGGGGAAAAAATCGTCGCCGATACCGGTGCCGCCGGAGTGATGATCGCCCGCCCGTGGCTTAAAGACCCCTTTTTACTGCGCCGTTTCAGTGAAGTCGATGTTCCTGAGCCAGTTCGCGGCAGGGAAATCTTTTTTGCTTCTTTGCAGCGTGCCGGAATCACCGGAGGCGCGTTGATCGAACTTGCCAAACTGCTTTGGGGTGTCAATTCTCCGGAATTTATCCGGGTGGTGAAAAATCATTTCTAACGGAAGATGCGGAACGCCAGCAACAGGGCATCAAGAGCTACACTCAGCCAGAATGGGAAGTCTCCTCCATCACTGGCAAATAATGTTCCATACCGGCGGCGAAGATAATCAGTCGTTTCCGGATCGACCGGTTTGACCTTTTCTATGGCATGGAGCGCCAGAATCTCCTTTGCCCGCTGGGGAAGTTCCTCTTCGATTACCGGCGGTCTGACCGGAATTTTTTCCAACTCACCGAAGTCAAACCAGACAGTGTGACACTTGATGCATAAATCAATATAAAATACGCTTTTTCCATCATCCACTTTGACGATCCGCATATTTCCCTTACACTCAGGGCAGGGCAGGTTGTCGCCAAGTTTCCCTTTGGTTGCTGCTTTCCAGATATTGCGTGTGTTTTCCTCTTCCACGCCAAGAGTACGCAAAGCGCTCAGGGTTATGGCTTGCCCATTGCAATTCGGGCAGGAAAATGCAAAAACTTTTCCCCCGCAGGTGTTCTTTTCCAACTCGGTTTGACAGCGCGGGCAGAGCATATATCAAACTCCTGTGCCGATTTTTTCACCGCAGCGGATCAAGGTTTCCATATTCCGGGATGAATTGTGTACCAAATCTGCATCAAAGGCAACTTTGCCAGCCTCCATGACCAGTATAACTGTGGAACCGCCGAACTTGAAGAAGCCTTTTTCATCCATTTTTGCATGCTGGGAACTTTCGGAAGTGTTGACAATGGAACCAACCCCGAATGCTCCGATTTCAAGATAGGCAAACTTTCCGAAAAACGGAGAATCAAGCATGGTTATGCAACGGGTGTTTTCAACAAAAAGATCCGGAGCTTTGGCAAATGCCACCGGATTGACGGAATGATATTTGCCCGCGATCTTTACCATTTTGCCACATTCCGTACAATCACAGGGGTAATGGTAACGGTGATAATCTATCGGTGCCAGCCGCACTACCGCAACAGAATATTTTTCCGCCGGCAACTGACATTGGCAAAGCATATTCAATGAGCGTTTTGCGCCTTTTACCGGGAATCCGACTGTCGGAGATATTTCCGGATAGATCAGCAATCTGCCGTCTGCCGGGGAAATCAAGATATTTTTCCCCTCTGCCACCGGGCGGGAACCCGGTTTCAGACGGCGGGTGAAAAAATCATTGAATGAGGTGTACTTTTCCGGAGGAAATTCCGCTTCTTCAGCTTTTAATCCGGGGATCTGCAACAAAGAATTTATCGCGCTCCGGGAGTATTTTGAATCGTAAAAACTTCCCATCAGACGGGATAGAAATCCCGTGCTGAATAAAAGTCCCCATAAACTGCGTCCCAGCAAGGTGTTGTATGCGAAATTCAGCGCTTTGCTGCCCATGACCGATTCCGTCAGGATCTTTCCCGTCGCACGGTCAACGATTTTTATCGGGGCAGGGGAGTGGTTCATGGCAGGATCTCCTTCAACATCTCCCGGGCAACATCCAGCTTTTTTCCCGCCGGAAGGGCGATTTTTTTGCCGTCACGCCGGTAGAGTGTGATTTTGTTGGTTTCTGTGCCAAAGCCGTCTGAAGCTAAATTGGCAGCTATCCAATCCAGATTTTTACGCTCAAGTTTACCTAACGCATTGGCTTCAAGATCATCGGTTTCCGCGGCAAAGCCGACCAGCAGCTGCCCGGGGCGTTTGTTCGCTCCGAGTGAACCTAAAATATCTTCGGTTCGTTCCAGTTCCAGAACCAGTTTCCCCGGCATTTTTTTCATTTTACACTCAAAAGGATGGGCGGGACGGTAATCTGCCACTGCGGCTGTCATTATAATGATGTCTGATTCCGGCGCAACAGCGTGAACCGCTTCCGCCATCTCTGCTGCAGTGGTGACCCGGATCACTTCAACTCCTTCCGGAGCAGGAATCGTTACCGGCCCGGAAATCAGCGTGACCTGAAGACCTTTTTCCTGTGCCGCTTGAGCTATCGAGTACCCCATGCGCCCACTGGAATGATTGGAAATGAACCGCACCGGGTCAATTTTTTCCCGGGTCGGTCCGGCGGTGATAAGTAACCTCATGGATAGTAAAATTTTCTGCAGGCGCACAATATTTTTGCGCCTGCATCAAAGTTATGCTGCAATTATTTTTTCTTTGGGACGAAGATCAAGTCACCTTTACGGATCTGCTGGTCAGCTTCGGCGGTGTTTGCATTGCGCAACGTCGCTTCAGGCACTCCGTACTCTGCCGCAACTGCCGCATAGGTGGTATCCTGAGGAGCTTCCCAAATTACATAGTCGCCAGTATCCTGTTCGGGAGCCGGAGCAGGAGCGGGTGCCGGTGCAGGCGCAGGGGCAGGGGCAGGGGCAGGCTGCGATTCCGGATTGTCAGGAGTCGGAGCAGGAGCGGGTGCCGGTGCAGGCGCAGGGGCAGGCTG
>JAZUPS010000052.1:0-23078 GCA_045605305.1 Victivallaceae bacterium | reverse complement strand
ACATGGCTACGATCCGCCTTCTTGCGGCGATTAAATTTTCAAATTCCTGCCCCGCTGATAAAACACCATGGCAAAATCACTATATCTCCGACCAATTGGAATGGTGCCGCCACACCGGTAATGATATTCGAGATCCCGCTTCCTAAAAATCCGAATGGTGCGCCGATCGTCGCCTGTATCACTCCCAGCGGCAGCACCAGAAGATTGCCGAAATCCTTGCCGATTTCCAACATTTGCGCCCCTCCGGCGTGGAGTGCGCGGATCGCATAGGGAGATGCCTGTTTCGCCGCCTCAAGTGCCAGCGGCGCAAGCACGACCATCGTCACCGGTTCCGCTTTGGCACGGAATCCGCAGAAAATACTCGCTGTCAGCATCAGAATGAGCAATAATCTTTTCACAGGAAGTTCCACTCCATGAAACGGACATTCTGATCTTCCGGCCCGGAAACTTCAAATCCGGCATAAGTAAAAATCAATTTCCGGAAAGGACGCGTTTTATCCACCGGAGAAGAGATCTCTACGGTATATGCGCCGCTTTCAACAGTACTGAATTTGCTTTTGAGTTTCGTCAGCAGTTCCTCATCCAGCGTGTCACTCAAAAGTTCCTGATCATTTTTCCATCTGTCCAGCGCATCCATGACCGTATCCAATTCATCTTCAGAAAGATCACACTGCAATTTGATCATCTCCCTATCCGCCGTAAAAAGGGTTTGAGTACCGCTCAAAGAGGAGGTTTTTTCCGGCGGGATCAAACGGATATTGCTCAGTCTCCCATCCTTATCCAAAGGAAAAAGTTCCGTAAATCCTTCAATATACAGCAGCTCTTCCCGGAACTGCATCGCCCCGTTGCGCGGAAGCGGCTTTTTCATCTGATCTTCGTAATCTGCCGCCTCCTGACCGTACTCCCGGATATCTTCATCGCTATCCAGATAATCCCCCAGCCGGTGCGAAACCTGATTGACCAGATCCACCAGATCATCACCTGCATCATCCTGCGCGGCAATGGAGTTCAAGACACTCTGATACCCGGAACTGCTCATATCCCATCCGGAAACCGCATCTCTCACCACCACCGATACCACCTCTCCGTAATACTCCAGCGTATGTTTCACCCCGTCCGCCATAAAACGGTCATGTTCATAAAGGGTGTAATCCACTGCTCCGGGTTTGTCATTGGGGAAAAGGTTGCGGTCTGCCGCCATCAGAAACTGCACCCGGGCGGCAACCCCTTCGGCGATCAGCATACTGCGCTGAAGTTCCAAATGGGCGCTCATGGCAAAAGTCCCGCTCTGGGAGAGCGCCAGCGTTGCCGCCGTCAAAATCCCTGCGGAAAAAATCAAACACAATACCGAAATCAACGCCGCATTATGCCGGATAAAACGCCGTTTTTTCATCGTCCCTGCCTCCTTCCGCCGCCGGAACCGGGAGTTCTGCCGGGAGTTCTGTTCCCGGAATTTCTGCCGCCGCCGGAGCTGTTGGCGCTGACTCCTCCGGATGTACTGTTTGCGCTCTGATTCGATGTGGCACTTTGAGTTGCTTCCCGGTAACCGAAAGTGCTGTTCATCGACACTCCGGCGACCCTTCTTAACCACTGTTCCGTCGTGCCGTCGGTAAATTCTATTTTCATCAACACTGCAAGCGGCAAAACAGAATACTCCTCTTCCCGGTACTCATCCAGAAAGTCCACCGCATCAGAGTTTTCGCTGGATTCCTCGGCGTAACTGAAAGTCACCTGCAGTACATTTTCCGCAATCACCTCCCGGGAAACCGGCATACTTTCATCCCCCTCTTCCAGCCACGGCAGCCGGGGATAAGGCGAATACTCCGCCACCAGTTTTTCATCTTCCACAAATACCCGGATAAACAACAACGCTCCGGGACGGTCACCGTAACTGCGCCGCAGGGTCGTAAAAAATATCCGGTTCTCCTCGCCGTCAAAGGTCAAACGGGAATTTCCCTCTTCATCTTTCCATTTGAAAGGAACCATGTTGCGGATATGGGTATCCATCAGATTATCGACTGCCATCAGCATTTTCAACCGGTTCGTCACCCGCTGGGCGCGCTCGTAACCATTGTAAAATGCCGCTCCGGAAACTCCAACGATGCCGGCGATAACAATCAATATGGCAATGGATACCACCAGTTCAATCAGGGTAAAGTTACTGCGTTTCAACTTCGCTCTCCCCGCTTGAATAATCGAAGCGGTCAATAGATATTTTCAACCGTTCCGCCCGGTCTGATGCCCGGATAAGTTTCACTGTCCACTTCTTCAATCCCAACTGATTTTCCTGACCGGTAAGCTCTTCCGGGATCTCTTCAACATCCTCAACCGCACAGTCGATCAGATAGTCCTGATAAGGGAACACCTCATCCGGCACACTCGGATCGGACTCCGTACCGCAGAGCAGGATATACTCCGCTCCCTGAGTGAGCATGTGCATCTCCCGCCACCGCTCTTCGGCACTGCTTATCCGGCTCTGGGAGTGAGTCAAAAGCCGCAGCATTCCTGCCAGCGACAGAGAGAGTATGATCATGGAAATAACCACTTCGATCAAGGTAAATCTCATTTTTTCTCCACTCCTGTACCATCGCCGTCACCGCGGATCAGCTGACCGCTGAAAAAGGAAATATCGAAAAAGGCAGATAAATTTTCCACCCGGAATCCCGGCCGCCGGATACAGCTGCCGCCGCCGGATGGATAGAAGCGGAAAAGTTCGATATATTCCTCTTCCATAGTATCTTCCTCATCGCTTTCCACGGTAAAAAGTTCCACGGTGTCACCAAGTGAAAACTTCTGGACTTCCGGATTTTCAGAAATCTCATACTCCTGATTTTCCTTCTCCTCATCCGAAAATTCAACGTGGGCGGCGATCAATTTTTTTTCCGGATAAAAATGCACCACATAATCCCTGCCGCTTTCCGCGCAGAGGAAACGCACCCGGGCGATAAATGCCTCAAACTCAAGAGATGTCCGGTTCAATGTCACCGATGGTGATTCGCCGCGCAATGCAGAAACCGAGATGCCGGTGATCAGCATAATGATCACCAGCACCACGATTATCTCAACCAGAGTAAATGCGCTTTTCCGGCGTATCATCGGCACTCAGCTTGCTTTCAAAAGTTATTCCCAGCTGGAAATATCAGCATTTTCGCCTTCGCCGCCGACTTCGCCGTCAGCACCGTAGCTGATCACCTCAAAGGGACGGTTGTCCTCACCGGGACAGCGGTAAATATATTCGTTGCCCCAGGGATCTTTGGGCAATGAACCCTGCAGATAGGGACCCCGCCACGTTTCCAGATCATCCACATTCTCAACCAGAGCCTGCAAACCGGATTCCTCGCTGGGAAAATCTTTGTTGTCGGTTTTGTAACCGGTCAAAGCATCGGCAAGCAGTTTCACCTGAGACTTGGCGGCACCGATATTCGCATTGCTGATGTAGTTCAGATACATCGGCGTGGCAATGGATGCCAGCGTGACCAGGATCACGATAACAATAACAACTTCAATCAGGGTAAACCGTCTTTTCTGCATTTTTTTCATATTTTTTGACCTCCACTTACAGAATTTATTTCCATCATGGCTATAAATATCGCCACGACAACCCCTAAAACAATAACTGCCAGCAAAATGATCACCAGCGGTTCAAAGAGACTCAATGCCCGCTTGATCTTCTGCCGGGTATCCGCTTCCAGATTACCGGCAATATTATCCAGCATCTCACCGACCTGACCGGACTCCTCCCCCACCCGCAGCATACTGGCGGTGCTGCGGGGAACAAATTTGTTGTCCTTCAAGGTGGCAGAAAGTTTTTCCCCGCTTTTCAACCGGCGGTCAACTCCTTCAAATCCGGCGGAAATAACCGGATTGGAGACCACTTTTCCGGCGATTTTCACCGTCTTGATGATCTCCACATGGTTGCCGATAAGGATCGCCAGTGTCCGCAAATAACGGCAGATTTCCAGATCGATCATGATCTTTCCCGCCACCGGGATCTTTATCAGAAATGCTCCGACCCGCCGTTTCCACTCCGCCGCGCCCAGCTGATGCTTGAAAAAAAACCATCCGCCGATACATAAAAGCGGCAATGACCACCACAGCCACTTGAATACACCGCCGATGGAGTTCAAAATCCGCATGGAACCGGGCAATTCCCGCCCCATATCCGCAAATATCTGGGAAAAGTGGGGCACAAACACCGTGAACAACACCACCGAAACCACCATCACCACCGCAAAAATCACGATCGGATAGATGGAACTTGATACGATAAAGTTCTTCAGCTCCCGGCTCTCAAGCATGAATTTATACAGCTCACCGGCAACCTCCGGCAGACAGCCGGTCTCTTCACCGCTTTCAATCAGATTGGCATAGTAGTCCGGAAACAGCGAACCGTAGGAACGCACCATTTCTGAGAACTTTTTACCCTCATGCAACCCCTGACGCAGTGAGTTGACAAAATCTTTCTGCACAGCATCCGTCGCACCTTCGCTGATGATCCCCAGCGCCTGTTCCAACTGGATATTGGCAGTCAAAAGCGGCGTCAACTGCCGGGTAAATTCAAAAATATCCGGCTTCTTATTGCGCCACATGCTTTTGCCGCCGGCATCATCTACGCCCAGAAAACGCACCGGGATCATACCCCGGCGGCGCAGCTTGGCAAGGGATTCTCTCTCGTTATCGCTCTCAATAACGATCTCTTCCGGAGCTTTCCCCGGATGGGCGGCTATGTACTTGAATAAAGCCATACTCTCTTACAACTCCGCTGTCGAACGGTTCAACTCTTCCTGAGTAGTCACCCCGGCGGCGACTTTGGCAGCACCATCTTCCGCCAGAGTGATCATGCCGTGGGCAACGGCGATCTTTTCCAATTCTCCGCTGGATGCATTGCGGTTGACCGCGTTGCGTATCTCATCATCCAGAATCAGCAATTCAAAAATACCGCTGCGCCCCTTGAACCCGGTACCGTTGCATTTGCGGCACTTGACCTCCTGCTTTTCGCCGTGGCAAACCGGACAGATCTTGCGAACCAGACGCTGAGACAAAACCCCGAAAAGCGCACTGGAAACCAGAAAGTTCTCCAACCCCATATCCAGCAGACGGGTAACGGCACCGACTGCATCATTGGTGTGCAAAGTACTCAAAACCAGGTGTCCGGTCAAAGCGGCATTGATGGCGATATCTGCCGTTTCCCGGTCACGGATCTCTCCCACCAGAATAATATCCGGATCCTGACGCACAATGGAACGCAATCCGGCGGCAAAGGTCACTCCGATCTTCGGATTCACCTGCACCTGGCACAATCCCGGAGTGCGGTACTCCACCGGATCTTCGATGGTGATGATCTTTTTACGGGCATCATTCAACTGGCTGATAACACTGTACAATGTGGTGGTCTTTCCGCTTCCGGTAGGGCCAACCACCAGAATGATCCCGTGGGGGATACGGATCAACCGCTCAAACTGTTTCAAATGCGCCTCAGACATTCCCAGCTGGGCAAGGTCAAAACTGACACTCTCTTTATTCAGCAAACGCAGTACAATACTTTCCCCGGTCAGAATGGGGATGGTACTGATACGCATATCCAGCTGCATTCTGCCCAGAGAGACGTTGGTTCTGCCATCCTGCGGCAGACGGCTTTCGGCAATATTCAACCCGCCCAGCAGTTTGATACGGGAGGCTATCGCCGGGAACTGGTTCAGCGGTACGGAAATTATCTCCGTCAGCACCCCGTCAACCCGGCAGCGCACAGATACAGCATCCTCCCCCGGCTCAATGTGGATGTCGCTTGCTCCAAGCTCCAGCGCCCGGGTAAATATGTCATTGACCAGACGGACTATCCGCGCTTCACCTGCCAAAGTCCGCAAAGTATTCTCATCCTCGGCAGATTGCTCCTCCTCAGCCTCATCCTCTTCATTCTGCAGTTTGCTCAACAATCTTTCCAAAAACGGGCGGCGGACAAAGCGGACAGCAATGTCGCACTCCCACATCCGTCTCATCTGAAATGACAACTCTCCCAGATTGTAGGGTGATGCCACCAGCAGTGTCGCCAGATCACCGTCAAACTCCAGCACGATACAGTCGTGGGCATTGAAGAATGCCAGAGAAAACTCCTCCTGCAATTCCGGCAGAGTGATCTCATCCTCCTCCAGCACCGGCACGTCAAAAATCCGGGAATAAAGTTCCACCAGCGCCGCCTCGGTGATCTTGCCATCCTGTATCAAACGGCGTTCCGCCTCTTTGCCGGGCAATGCGGCATAATCCGGAAAACGCCGCTCGATTTCAGCGGCAAGACGTGACAGCGCGCCATTGAGATCAAATTTTGCTTCACTCACAGCCAGAATTCCTTATCCTGAAAGAGAACTCCACGTTTCTGATTGGCATCCTTGCGGTCACCGAGACGGGAATCATACTCATTCAACGCCTTGACCGCATCATTGTAACGCTTGATCAAAGCATCCACTTCGCTGTGTTCATTGACAATATATCCGGTGATCAGCACCAGCACTTCAGTGCGCTCCACCGAAGCATTGGTCGAACCCAGAAGACGCTTGAGGAAAGGTATCTTGTTGATGATCGGCAGAGAATCCAGAGAGTCATTTGAACGCTCCTGTATCAAACCGCCCAGCACCATGGTCTGACCATTGGCAATGGTCATGCTGGTTTCGATCTCGCGTTTGGTGATGACCGGGGATTTGATCTCCGGAGTGATGATGTTGGCAGTTGCCTGCGACATGGTCTGCAGAATATCCAGTGAAATCAGATTGGTACTGGTAACATAGGGGGTGACGGTCAAACCGACACCGGTATCTTTGTACTCCAGAGAATCCGATACTCCGCCGTCGGTGCTGGAAAGAGTTCCGGAAATGGTCGGCACGGACTGCCCCACATTGATCTTCGCTTCAGTATGGCTGGAAACCAGCAGCTGAGGACTGGAAATGACCTTGACCTTGCCGTTGCCCGCCTGAGCGCGGATGTAGCCGAACTGCTTCTGGGGGTCATTCTTATCCCCGATACCCAGAGTGAAACCATCCTGACGGTTGCCCGCGGTACGGAAAGCGGTGTTGCCGTTGGCATCGGTGATAAAGGGGGTCAACTGATTACCGGCAGAAGCGTTGTTGCTGTAATTTGTTCCGAATACCGCCGCAGTATTGCCGTGTTTGGCAACGCCGGAAAATTCCAGACCGAACTGGGTGGATTCCGTCAACGTCACCTCTACCATCAACACCTGCAGCAGCACCTGAGCAGGAACGACATCAAGTTTATCCAGAAGCGCCTTCACTGAAGCATAGGTACGGGGAGTGCAGCGCAGAACCAGCCGGTTCAATACGCCGTCGGCAAAGACCCGGATCGCCGTACCGAAAATCTTGGAATCCTGATCGGTCTGGATATTGGTTCCCACGTTGACAGCATCGGAACGGCTCGCCGCCCGGCTGTTGACCCGTGCGGGGTTGCGGGTAACGGGGGAGTTGATGGTTTCGATCTTGGTTCTGCCGGTGGTGGCATCGGTGGTAAGCGAAGTACCCTGAGTCTCAAAGACCACCGCCAGCGCCCGCGCCAGATGCGCCGCTTTGTTGTGGCGGACTTTGTAAACAAAAACATTTTCCTGATCATCACTGCCGGCAGTATCCAGCAGAGTTATCCACTCACTGACCAGATCGATCGCCTCTTTGGTGGCGGCGGAAATGACCAGCAGACGCATCCGGTCAAGACCGACGATCTGCACCGCTCCCGGAGCAACGGTACGGTCGGTGGTTTTGTAGATATTCAATCCCAATACCGGCAGGATCTCCTGCAGTTCATTGGCAACTTTATTGGGCAGTACATTGTTGCAGGGGATCACCCGGCGGGGCCAGCCTTTTTTGCCGCTGGTGTCAAGATATTCGATGATCTGACGGATCTTGGGCATATTTTCCGGAGAATCGCACACCATCACCGCATTGGGGCGGGTCAACTCCACATAAGTCGCGCCCGCGCCCACAAAAGAACGTATCTGGCGCACCACCTCATTGGCGGTGGAATTGTGGAGCTGACGGTAATAGATTTCCGCCGTATTGCCCGGTTTGGAATCGGGCTGCTGGGCAAGTTTGTACCGGGGCATCACCCGGAGCAGTGAACCATCGACTTTCACCCCTGCCCCGGCAATGGAGAGCATCCGGTCAAAGGTGTTCCACAGCTCACGGCGGGTCATTTTGCTGTTCAAGTTCAAGGTCACAGTGCCGTTCAATGCGCTGTCTGCGGAAAAGTTGAATTCCAGCAAATCGCCGAAAGCAGAAAGCACGTCCATAAGCGGAGCGCTGTTGAAAACCAGAGAAACATCCAGTTTCTCATCCGCATTAAGGGCGATCAGATCCTCATAAAAGCGGGGCTTTTCTGAATTGATCTCCTCCGCCGTAACTTCCGGAGCGGCGGCGACACCCAGTTTTTTCATCTCTTCAGGGGTGATGACCGGTTTGGGTTTCTTTTCCGGGGAGACCTTTTCCTGCTCGATCGTTTCGCGCCGGTCTACGATCTTACCCTGCTCCTCTTTGCGCAAAAAGGCAAAACGGTCGGGCTTTTTCTCATCCGTTTTCTTCTCATCTTCCGGCACACCGGCACAGGATGCCAGAAAAATCACTGCCAGCACTCCGGCACTGCAGCGCCGCCACGAGGTCAAAATTGTTTGCTTATCCATTCTTTTCTCCTGATATATATAATAAATGTATTGTTTTCAAATCATCAGCGCCGGTTCCGGTTGCCCTGAGGAGCGGTGTTGCGGCTGTTTTGCTGTATCTCACGCATGGTGCGGATCATCTGCGACTGCATAAACATCTGCGCCTGCTGGAATTGCTGAGTGGCATTGAGACGCGGCTGCTGCTGACGGGCGGCAGTACGGTTTTTGGAAGGATCCTGAAGTTCAAGTTCCAACTTATCATTTCCCCGCTCCAGCACCACCCGGCTGCGGGTGACTTCGACCAATACATAGCCGCTGTTCATCGTTTCTCCCAGACGGACATACTGCTGAACCGGTCCATTATTGCGGTTGCCGGAAATCTGACTCCAGTTGGTAAATCTGCCGCCGGGTTGACCGCGCATGGAACCGCTCATACGCATCGCCTGTGCCAGAAAGGGGTTGAACTGACGCTGGCGGGTGTTGGTTTTAATGATCGCCGCTTTGCCGTCGATCACTCCGACCAGAGTCATTTCCGACCTGCCGACCCGGGAGTACGCAAGGGGACTGCGGATCTGGTTGAAAACATCCTTTTCCACGATTTTTGCCGCGGCATCATCGGGAGAGAGCAATACAGCCTGAGCGGTTTCCCCCTCCTGCTCTTCCGATTTCTCCGATCCCCGCTTGGAACTGCTCTTTCCGGAATTTTTCACACTGTTTTTCCTGACATCGGTGCTTTTTTCCCGGATATTTTTCTGTGCCGTAACATTGCCGAAGTTGATAACGGCAATCGACACAAGCAATATCAAATTCAACGTGATCAATGCTTTTTTCATGGCATCACCTCTTCCTCTCCGGCGGGAATGGGCAACTCTTCCACCATCGGCTGACGGGTTATATTCAACTCTTTAGCGCTCATTTTGCCCTCATAAACCAGCACCCGGAGCGTACCACTGAAATTCAACCGGGTAGCGGGAACTTCATTCAAACGGGCAGCAAGATTGGCACTGCCGGCACCGGTATTGCGGCGGAAACGGTTATCCGGGCGCAGATCCAGACGGCGCCACGCCAGACGGGGCTGGATTTTTGCCAATCCGGCAAGGAAACGCATCATATCAGCCAACTCCCCTGCCCCCTGAATGTCTATATCCGCATAGATAAATTCGGGGTTGATCCTGCCGACCCGCACCGAACCGATACTGGAAAGTTTGAATTCCAGTTTTTCTGAAATCTCACTTATCCGGCGGCGCAACGCCGTTTCCACACTGCCGTCAACTGAAACCAGCCATGCTCCGGATGCCAGATCGCGGTACTTTTTCCGCACCTTTTTCGCTTCGGCATCCTCTTTGCTGATCTTCTCATATTCCCGGGTGATCTTATCCAGTTCCTTGCGGGCATTGGCGATTTTTTTCTGATCGGGCAAATCTCCCAGCCACGATGACCCGAAACGGATCAAAAGAAAAATCCACACCGCCGCCAGAAGTACACAACAAAGGATAAGCTGATCTTTTTTGGATAATTGTTTCAAATTCATTTCAGCACCTTCGCATCATAGGGGATCAATTTCAAATTTATCGTTGCCACCGCGCTGTCTCCGGTCTGGCGCTGCTGCAGAGAACCGACCTTCCAATACTTCAAGGGCTGGATCAGTGCCGGCAGGTCAAGTTTGGAGTTTTCACTCTGCATCACGATGTCGATATCCGTTTCATTCCAGCGGATACTGGAAACCAGCACGTCCTTGGGCAAAGTTTCCGAAAGCAGAGCGAACTCCGCCACGGCATCGGGTTCACCGACCTCCATACTGACCAGACGCGCCATCTCTTTAAGCTCTTTGGAGTTGCGTTTGACCGAACTTTTCAGCGACGTTGTCCGCTGTTTGAGCCGCTTGGTTTCAGCGGTGATTTTCCGGTATTCACGGATACTTTCACCGTAAGTGCGGCTGAAACGCCACACCAGCGAGGCGATCAGCGCCAATACCAGAATGACCGTCAGAATAATGTGTCCGCGGAAACGAACCGGCCGCGCCCCATCCGGTAATGCCCGGAAAGCATCCGGAGCTTTCCGCAACTCTCCGCCGGTGACAACTTTTGCCGCTAAAAGCAGCAAAATATAATCATGAGCGTTGAACTCCTCCCGCCGGGGCAGAACAAAAAGTTTGCGCAAATGTTTGCGCCAGAACTCCACATTTTCCTCACACACTTCCGCTGAAGGCATCGGCATCCAGGAGTTTTTCACATAACCGAAATCCGGATCGATTTCCGGCAGATAAAGGGTGTCGGCACTCTCATCCAGCGCCATAAAAGGGTGGATATACTCATCTGCCAGAACTCCGGCATTCCGCATCTTTTCAGCAAACAGCTCCAGTGACTCTTCCGGCAGCACTGCCGCATTCACCCACACCGAATCCAGTTCACCGGTCACCTCGCCTGAGTTGCAGAACTGCAGACGGTGCTTTTCCGGAACTTTCAACAACTGACGGGAAAGTTCAAACTCCACCGCGCCACGCTGGGCGGATGAATCCATATCCGAAGATACAAAGCGGAAAAAGGATGCACCGGAAACCCTGCCGGTAATGGCACAATACTCCGATTTACCCAAACTTCTGGCAACTTTTTTCAGCGCCGATGCCGGAGACTCCGGCTCAATATTTTCCACCGCAAAAGCAGTCAGACGCCAGGACTTTGCCTTGCGCTGAAATCTGCCGCCGCGAATGACCTTATCTTCAACTGAGATGACCGTAAAACATCTGCCCAGATGAAGTTTTTTCCAAAACTTATTCACTTCAATTCTTCCCGCTGTTGGCTTTTTTAATGATCTCGACAAGCAGTTCCCGCGCTTTGGCGGCATCGGTACGGCGCAACTCATCGTATTTTTTCATCTCTTCCGGATAGTTGCGGCGCAGAGCCGCCATATCCGGGCGCTTGAATTCCCGGGACCCGGCAGGTGCTTCCGGACGCATCTGTCCATGCCCGCCGGGGCGATTCCCGCCGCGCATTGCACCAAAAAGATCGATACCGGCTTTTTTTGCCAGTTCATTCAATGCCATGAAACCTTCCCGCGGAGAACTTTTCATCTTTTCCACCGCCGCGGCAAACTCTGCCGGATAAGCCTTGTGCAATTTGCGGAAAGCGCTGTCACGGGATTCAGGAAGCTGTACCTCGGCTTTTTTTGCCAATTCTGCAAGCTTCGCCTCATACTCTTCGCGCAGTTTGTCAACCTCAGCATACTCCGCCGGAAACTTTTTGGCAATCTCGACTTCCACAAAGAACTGGTTGCGCATCATCATATTCCGGTTCTGACCGCCGCGCTGAAATCCCCCGCGGAAACCACGTTCAGCCCGTTGACTCTCACCGCGGAAACCACGCTGAAATCCTCCTCTGCCGCCATCATTTTCTGCGGCAAAAACGGACAATCCGGAAACGAGAACAAGGGTAAAAACAATTCTTTTCATGATCCACACCTCCTATTTATTTTTCCACTTTGCCCACTTAACGCACCAATAGAGGAATTTATTTTACTTAAAGAAGAAAAAAGATCCTTTTTTCAGGATCACAACAGGAAGTGGTGCATTTTTTCAGACACAACGTATGATTTGAGGGTCATTCCCCCATCACAAATGGGTACTTTGCCATCCGTTGGTGTAGCGCGTCAAGTACGCCGGATCATCGGCAGCCGCCTCAAGAGTGCGGATAAAATCCATCGCCAGCACAGGCCAATTTGCCACATCCAGCGTGCCATTACCCAGGAGCATCCCATGCTCACCCCAGTAATTCAAACTCAATTCACATGGCCGCCCCGCTTTCGCCATTGCCGAAGCAAATTCCATACTGTTGCGGAAACTCACCGACTGATCGCAAACCGTATGCATCAGAAATGCCGGAGGGGTGTTTTCATTGACATGAGAGGTCAAAGAGAACTTTTCCGCCAATACAGAATCGTCACTGCCAAGCAGATTCCGCCGGGTTCCCCGGTGGCTCCAATCGGCAAAAGACAACACCCCGTAACAGAGTATCATTGCAAAAGGACGGTGAGAAAACTTATCATACTCATCCTGCGCCGAAGCATCCAAACCATCACACAAAATTCCCAGACTGCCCGCCAGATGCGCTCCGGCGGAAAAGCCGCAGGAGATGATCTTTTCCGCATCGACATGCCACTTGTCTGCATTTCCGGCAATGATCTTCATTGCCCGCATGGCATCCAGCTGCGGTTCAGGCCACCGCGACGGAGCTGTCCGGTAATCGAGAATAAAAGCATGAAACCCCAGTTCATTAAACTTTTTCCCGATGGGAGAACCTTCGGTACTTTCACAGACACAACCGTAACCGCCGCCGGGGATGACCAGCACCGCCGGGCGCTTCTCCTCTCCGGCACAGAGCATCGGCGTTATCGACGGCACTCCCGATGCAGTGCGAATGAAAGTATCATGCCAAAGGGAAACAGGGGGTAACTTTTCCATAAACTCTCATCATCTGTTATTTTTTGCATTTTTTTCCAATTTTTCCGGGAAGTCCGGCGGAATATTCAGTGTCCGCAAAACCCGGCTCATAGTCCGCTTGAATACCGGAGCTGCCACATTGCCGCCGCCGTGCCGCGCACCGCTGACCCCGTCAAAGGTAATGACCATCACCAGCGCCGGATGACGGGCGGGAACAAATCCGCAGAATGTCGCCCGGTAACTGTTGCCGTAATAGTTCTTGCGCCGAACCGGATCCCAAACCAGCTTCTGACTGGTTCCGGTCTTTCCGGCAACCTCATAACCCTCTATCGCCGCCTGTTTTCCGGTTCCGTCTTTGGCAGTCACCGAAAGCAGCATTTCCACCACTGCCGGAGCAGTAGCAGGATTGTGGAGGATCTTTTCCTGCAATTCATAGGGATACTCCACAAACTCCCCGGTATCCGCTTTGCGGCAGCGGTCAAGGATGCGCAGCTGCGGCATCATGCCGCCATTTGCCAGCGTACAATATCCCCGCGCCAGCTGCAGCGCCGTCACCTGAATGGCATAACCGATCGGCGCCCGGGTCACAGTGACCTTATCCGGAAAAGGAAATTTCGGCAGGCGCCCTTTGGATTCAGAAGCAAAAGGCAACCCGGTACGGGTTCCGAATTTGAAATCCCGGATCATCTGCATCACCCGGTCATCCCCCATCATCAGTGCCACCTTTGCCGTGCCGATGTTGCTGGATTTTTTCAATATTCCCCCCGGAGTCATTTCTCCGTATCCCCGGAAGTCGCTCAACCGGTGTCCGCCGTAGAACCAGTCCCGGGATTTGCCGCAGTCGATGATCGTTTCGGGAGTTATCACCCCGAAATCCAGTGCCTTGGCAATGGTGAAAGGCTTCATCACCGAACCCGGCTCATACGCATTGACGGCTATTATATTGCTCAAACTGGCATTATTCAAAGTTTCTGTATTATCCGGATCAAAATTGGGGCGCTGACTCATTGCCAGAATATTCCCGGTACGGGGGTCAACGATCACCGCATAAATGGAATCTGCGGGGAACTCCAGTGCCGCGGCATCCAGCTCCTCTTCCAGAATAGATTGAACCGGCTCTTTTATGGTCAGGTAAACGTCATCACCGTCATACCCTGCCGCCAGAACTTTATTTTCACCGTAAGCCAGCGTACTGCCTCCCCGGGAACGCTCATGCACCTCCTGCCCCGGTTCAGAACGGAGCTGTTTGCCGATAGTCCGCTCCAAACCGCCCAACTCAGAGTTGACATCTTTGGCGATATTGGCATAACCGATAACGTTGGCAAGCATCCTGCCTTTGGGGTAATGGCGGGTAAATATGTTTTCAAAACGGAAACCTCCCAGATGAAGATCCGCTTCAGCCATCGCTTTTTTGAACTTTGCCACCGATTCCGGATCAGCCGCCTTATCCACTACATAGTGATTGTTGCGGCGCATGACCACTTTGCCATCCTTGCCAACAAGCGGCTTCTTATCCGCTCCCCGCCGGGGAACGACCGGCTCCAGAGAGTGATAGATCTCATTGAATGCAACTCCAAAGGTGCGGGCAATAATCGCCGCCACTTTGCGTCGGCGCTGTTCCCGCAAATGAGGAACCCTTTCCCGCACTCCCGGCTTCAGGGATTTTTCCATGTGGGCAAAGGGTTCGATCACCACTGAATAAGGTGCACAAGTGACATAAACTTTCGGCAGATTGCCCACCAGCAGATAACCGTCGGCATCGTAGATCTTGCCGCGCTGGCGCACTTCCACTGTCTTGGCTGTATAACCGCGCCGGGCTTTGGCAAGCAGCTCCGTGTGGCGCACGATCTGGATCTGATAAAAACGGTAACCCAATGCTCCGGCAAAGAGCAGACAGATCACCGCCATGACTGCGATTCGGATTTTCACCTGCGACAACTGGGGATTCATCGCGTTTTACCCCTTTCAACGTCTTTTTTTCGCAGTTTTATCCATTGCGACTTCCCGTTTGGGCAGCACCGGCAGCCGCAAACGCGCCAGCTGTTCATTGGTATAGACCCGGATCATCTCCTGCTGATCATAGCGTATCTGCTCCAGCGGCAGTTTGAAACGGGCGATCTGCTGACAGATGAACTGCCGGGAACTGCAGCGGGCATATCTTCCCCGCAATCCTTCGATGTCCCGGTCAAGTTCCGCGATCTGTTCATCGATTTTCCGCACTTCCGCAGCAGTAGTATTGATCTCCTGATCAAGTTTTATATATGCATGAAAGAAAGCTCCGATTACAAAAATAAGCAGTGCCGCCTGAGTGATGCTGGCAAGCATGTGGCACACAGCTTCGCCGCCGGATTCCTTTGTCGATTTATTCAGTTGGGTTGCCTTTTTTCTCTTCCCCTGTCCCCCGGGCTGGATGTTCATCATGATCTTTTCTCCGTATATACTATAAATCCATAAAATTTCAAATCTTTTCCGCCGCCCGCAATCTGGCACAGGCACTCCGGCTGTTTTCCGCGACCTCTTCCGGGGTTGCCATTACCGCATGACGGGTGATCAACCGCAAGGAGGCACGATGTCCGCAGCAGCACACCGGCAATCCCGGCGGACAAACACACCGGGCGCTTTCCTGCCGGAAATAATGCTTGACGATCCGGTCTTCCAGTGAATGAAAACTTATTACCGCAACTTTGCCGCCGGGAGCAAGAATATTCACCGCCGACTTCAACCCGGTCTCCAACTGCTTCAACTCATCATTCACCGCTATCCGCACCGCCTGAAACACCAGTGTCGGGTGGGGCAAACTCCCCGGCTTGGCTCTTCCCAGAACAGCATCACACAGAGCCACCAGATCCGAAGTCATGGCAAATGGATGCTTTTCCCGCATCTCCACCGCCTTTTTTGCCAGCTTACCCGCCTGACGGATCTCTCCGTACTCCCGGAAGACCCGTGCCATTTCCGCTTCACCGGTGCGGTTCAGCCATCTTCCGGCAGTCAACTCAGAGCGGCGATCCATCCGCATATCCAGAACAGCATCGTTCCGCCAGGAAAATCCCCGTTCCGGCAAATCCAGCTGAGGCGAAGAGACCCCGATATCCAGAAGAACCCCATCGACCTGATCCCAGCCGTGTTCCACCGCTATCGCCGCCAGATCGGCATAACAACCGCGCTCCAGAGTCACCCGGTTCCCGGCAAATGCCAGACGTTTTGCCGCCGCATTCAATGCCATATCATCCCGGTCGATACCGATCAACTCCAGCTTGCTGTAACGCTCCAGAAGCAGCGCACTGTGTCCGCCGCCGCCGACCGTACCGTCGATCAACCTCGCCGGACGCTCCGGATCAAAGGTCAAATACTCCAATACCGCATCTTTCAGCACCGGGATATGATGAAATCCATTACTTTGAGTCATCATTTGTTAAAAACTCCCTGCAGCAGACCGCCCAACGCATCCAGGCCGTCGGTTCCGTCGCTGACCTGCTGGATCTCGTTGAGATATTCATCCGGATTATCCGGCTGTTTCCAATTTTCCGGAGCGCAAATGCGGATATGGGTAACGGCACCGATCAATTTCAAGTTCTTCTTCACGCCGATGGAATCCAGTTTTTCCCGGTCAAGCGCCATACGTCCCTGTTTATCGCAGCGGCAGCGGCGGGAAGCCGAACCGAGATAAGCCAGAGCCATCTGCATTTTCGGGTTGGCGATCGCCAATTTGCCCGCCTTGCTGACAAATTCCATAAATGTCGCCAGCGGCAGCAGAAGCAATGCCTGGTCGCGGGTGGGGATCATCACCAATTCGGTTTCCTGATCCTTGCTGCGCCAGTCACTGGGCAGGGAAACCCGCCCCTGTGCATCAAGCACATGGTCGTAATCCCCGACAAAAAGTCCGGGAAAAAGATTTCCTATTGACGTTGACGGCATTCCTATTTGCTCCTTTTTATACCTTTTCACACCTATTATACCACCAAACCCCCTTTTTTTCAACTGTTTTTTCATTTTTTTTCCATTTTTTTTGAAATTTTCCGGATTTTGAGAAAAAAACGCCGCTGGCGGCATAGACCGGGAGATTCCGCCCGTAATGGTATTTACTGGATTTTTAACAAGTTTCGGAGTTATCTTTGTGGAAATTTCAACGAAGTTGGTGTATATTAATCGGATTACCGCAGTATAGGATTTTCAACCATCTAAAGGAGGATTAAAAGTCATGAAAATTCTGGTCGTCAATGCAGGCAGCAGCTCAATGAAATTCACGCTGTTTGAAATGGAGAACGAAGCCGTTCTCGCCAAGGGCGTTTTTGAACGTCTCGGCAGCAGCAACCCCAATCTGGTTTACAAACGTCCCGACGGTTTCCAGCTCTCTCAGGAAATTCCGGTGGCTGACCACGTCGGCGCCTTCACCGAAATCTGCAAAAAACTGGTCGACCCCGAATGCGGCGTGATCAAATCCCTTTCCGAAATCGGCGCAGTCGGTCACCGCGTGCTTCACGGCGGCGAAAAAATCACCCTGCCCATGCAGGTCGATGAGAATGTCAAAGCCATCATCCGTGAGTGCTTCCCCCTCGGTCCTCTCCACAACCCCGCCAACCTCGCCGGTATTGAAGCCTGCGAAAAAGCGATCCCCGGAGTTCCCAATGTGGCGGTCTTCGACACCCAGTTCCATCAGACCATGCCCCCCGAAGCCTATCTCTATGCCATTCCTTATGAATATTACAAAGAGTACGGCATCCGCAAATACGGCTTCCACGGTACCAGCCACCACTATGTGACCCTTGCCACCGCTGAATTTCTCGGCAAAAAGGTCGAAGATACCAACATCATCACCTGCCATCTTGGCAATGGCTGCAGCATGGCGGCGGTGAAAAACGGCAAAGTCGTTGATACCACCATGGGCTTGACCCCCCTTGAAGGTCTGATGATGGGAACCCGTTCCGGAGATATGGATCCTGCTGCGGTCATCCGCATGATCGAACTTGGCGCCTCTCCCCGCGAAGTGGATAACATCCTCAACAAAAAATCCGGTCTTTTCGGTGTCGGCGGTATCGGTACCGGTGACATGCGCGACATGGAAGCCGCTGCCAATGCGGGCAATGAACGTGCCGCTCTGGCAATCAAAATGTTCGTCCGCCGGATCGTGAAATACATCGGCAGTTACTTCCTGATGGTCGGCAATACCGATGCGATCGTCTTCACCGGCGGCATCGGTGAATTTTCCACCTACACCCGCAAAAGAATCATTGAGCAGCTCGGCCCCATCGGCATCAAACTTGATGCTGCTGCCAACGATGCCTGCTTCGGTAAAGCCGGTGTCATCTCTACTGCCGACAGCGCCCTGAAAGCTATCGTCATGCCCACCGACGAAGAAAAAATGATCGCTTTGACCACCAAAAAAATTGTTTTTGACAAATAATAAGTTAAGGAAAAAAGAAAATGTCCGCTATTGACAGATTCGCAGAGCGCGCCCGGAGCGTGGAGCGCACCATCGTCCTGCCCGAAGGTCAGGATTACCGTGTTGTCATCGCCGCAAACAAAGCGATCGATGAAAAAGTTGTGAAAAAAATCATCGTGCTGGGAACTGAGGCGGAAATCTCCGCCGCCTGTGCCGAAGCCGGTATTACCGAACGCAAATTTGAATGTCTGGACTACATGGCAAGCGACCTGCTCCAGCAGTTCGCCGATCAGATGTATGAAATGCGCAAAGCCAAAGGCGTCACCCCGGAAAAGGCGCTCGCCATGGTTTCCAGCCGCATCTACTTCGCCGCCATGATGTGCAAAAACAAACTGGCTGACGGTCTGGTTGCCGGAAGTATCGCCTCTACTGCCGATATGCTCCGTGCCGCTTTCCACTGCATCGGAACCGCCCCCGGCATCAAGAGTGCCAGCAGCTGTTTCGTCATGGATCTTGCCACTCCCAGCCCTGCCGGTGATGATGTACTGATGTTCGCTGACTGCGGTGTCAACCCCAATCCCGATGCCGACATGCTGGTGGATATCGCCATGGCGACCAGCACCACCTACCGTGCTTTGATCGGCAAACAGCCGAAAGTTGCCTTCCTCTCCTTCTCCACCAAAGGCAGTGCCCAGAATGAAATTCTGGAAAAGATCACTGAGGCTTCCAAAAAGTTCGCGGATAAAGTTGCCGCTGAAGGTCTGGACATCCTCTGCGACGGTGAAATCCAGGCTGATGCCGCCATCGTGCCTTCCGTTGCCAAATCCAAAGCTCCGGATAGCCCCCTCGGCGGTGCTGCCAACATTCTGATCTTCCCCGATCTGAATGCCGGAAACATCGCTTACAAACTGGTTCAGCGCCTTGCTCATGCTCAGGCTTACGGTCCGGTTCTTCAGGGCTTGGCGATTCCGCTCAACGACCTCTCCCGCGGCTGCAGTGCCGAAGACATTTACGGTGAGATCGTGATCACGGTTTGCCAGACTCTCTGATCTCTGATCAATAACAAAGGGCTGTTGCACAACCTTCCAAAAGGTGAGCAGCAGCCCTTTTTGTATTTAACGATCAAATTTGATACTGCTCCAATTCAGCACCGCAAGCAGCAAGCATCCGGTAAAGGGGCGCGATTTCGGAAAATTTACGGGGCAGATCATCCCGGTAACGGCAGGCGGTGAAATAGAGCTTTTCCTGCGCCCGGGAGAGCGCGATAAAAAATGCGCACCCCTCTTCCAGAATATCCTGACTGAAATCCTGAAAACTGTTATCTTCCAAACCGATAAAAAACACTGCCCGGAACTCTCTTTCTTTGCACCGCTGAACTGTAAGAACCGGAATTCCGCGATTTTGCCGGAAACTTTCCAGCACCTCCGGCAAAAATCTGCCGTCAACCCCCGGTTCATCGGCAATTGCGGCAAGTTTCAGCATACAACACGTCAGCCACCTGCCCTGCAAATATTCGGCATAGACACCGCGAAAGCGCTCTTCTCCGATAAACTCCACACTGCGGGAAATAAGTTTTTCCCACTTTTCCCGGTTGAATATGGCATTGACGAACTCCTCTTTCACCTCTTTGGCAAATTCGGAAAAATCAACCGGCGATTTATCGGCACAAAAGTCGGCAATTCTGCGCCATGCCTCCGGTGCGCAGGGAGAAAACACCACTTCCCACAGATCAAAAAGATGCTTCACCGCCGGTTCATCCAGCAAGTTTTGCAGCGGCACAGCATCATAAAAACGAATATGGTGATTTTTCCCGGTCTGATTAAGTTTTTGCGCAAATATATTTGAGTCGCGCCGGACGATAACGGCAATATCACGCTGCTCATAACCATTTGTCAAAAGCGAATTTATTTCATTCAGCACAAAATTTTGCTCCTCATTTTCGCTGAGAAAGGAAAGCACCCGGCATTTGCCATCCACGCTCCGGTTCACCGGGATCATTTCCGGCAGTTGACAGCAAAGGAGCTTTTCTGCGATGAAGTTCTGAATTTCCACCAACTGGGGAGCAGAGCGCCAGTTCCATTGCAGATAAAACTCTGCGGCGTTGAAATCCCGGAGAAATTTCTCCATCCCGTCGGGCATGGCATTTGCCCAGAGCATGATATTCTGTTTTTCATCTCCGGAAGCGATAACAGGAACTTTACTGTTGCCAAAGAGCGTTTTCAAAAAACGGTATTGATCGAATGATGTATCCTGAAATTCATCCAGAAAAACATATCCGTACTCCGCGCGGATTGCCCGCTTCAACTCCGGATTGACCCGCAGCAGCAGCTCCGCCAGAGCATTGATCATGGGAAATATCAATACCGACGGTTTGCATGAAAGCCATTTCCGCCACATGTAAATTCCCAGATCACTCTCCAATTTTCCGGAAAAAGTCATCTCCCGCTGCAGTGGGCGGGGAATGAGGTAACGGGCGGAAAAATCTGACAGAGAGAGTTTTCCGATCTCTTCGAGGTCATAGATCCCGCTGACTGCGGCACAAATTTTCTGTTTCAGAGTGCCCGGAGAGAGCAACTCTTCATCCACCTCATAATCAGCACTGGGCCGCCAGCACTCCGGGAGAGCATCCCCGAATTTATCGAGCAATATTTTGGCAAATGCATCATAAGTAAAGAGTTCCGCTTTTGAAACATCTTCCGGAGAACAGCGTAAACGGATTTTCTCCCGCAAATTCCGGATGCTGTTCCTTTTATAACTCAGGACAAGTATCTTTTTCCCCGGCGGCAAAGTACCGCAACCAAATAAATATGCCGCTTTTTGAGCGAGGATTTCTGTTTTTCCCGTCCCCGGCCCGGCATGAAGCAGCATATTGCGGTCAGAGGAGGTGATCACTTTCCAGGCGGCATCTTCAATTTCACTGATACCGGAAGGGACAAAAGTTTTTCCATCGGGGATCATGATTTTCAACTCTGCATATGCCGCAGTCGGGAAATGATTTTCTTCAATATTTCCGGTTCACGGGCAACTTTCTCTTCCGGCGAAAGCAGTAGATCCACTTCCGCAAGCAGGATATTCAAATTCCCTTCCGGGTTTACATTCAATGCGGATAATTCCGCAGCAAACTCTTCGGCAATCAGTTGGTAAAAGCCTTGCGGTTCAGCGACAAAGACCGACCAGTTTTCTTCCAGCCAATCAAGCCAAATCTTTTCACTTGCCAAATCCGGTTCAACTCCTGCCAGCGCCTCAATATCCACCGGGGAATTTTCTCCGGATGCCGCAGGAACTCCTTTGCCGCAATTTTTACCGGCCCGCAAAATCCCGGCGATCTTCCGCCAATCCCCTTCAGGATGCAGATGCTCCAATTCCATCACAGTTATATATGGAACATGCAGTTGATCAAGCAGTTGCCAAGAAAGCTCCATCTTATTTCCCGCTATGGGAAGAATCACACATTCAGCCCCGTTGAAATCACTCCCTGATGCGGCGGCAAAATTCAAAATCAAATTTCCGATATCTGCCGAAGGGGTAAAGATCACCATCCCGGCACTAAGCAAACCGGGAAAAAGTTTCAACAGGGAAAGAAGGAATTTTTTATCCATCTCATCATCCGGCAGCAACGGCGGAGAAACTTTCCCCTGATGAAAAATGCGAATATTTTCAACGGGGTAACTTCTGACAAGCTCCCCGGAATGAGTGAACGCGATCGTTTGTAGAGAAGGTATTTTCCCGGTTGCACCAATAAAATCCGCAACATCTTCCGCCATAATATCTTCAAAAACGACAAGTGTGTAATAAGGCAAACATCCCGCACTCAAATGCTCCTGACGGAAAATCAGCAGTTTTTGCAGAAGTTTCAGATACTCTGCCGGAGTTTTCCCCTGCCCTGACCTCTCCCAACCGCTCAAAATCCATTGGATGTAATCTTCGGCATCCATTCCGGCAAAATTTGAAAACAGTGGAATAAGCGGAAAGTTTTCCGGCATTGTCCAAGCAGCCTCATCCGGCGGCATCTCTTTAAGCAGTTCCCTCATTATTCGGGCAGCGGCATCACGCAAAACAGAAATTTCCGGAGTCAGGTGAAAAAATCCGATTCCTGCCAGCTCTTCAGGAGCGGCAGGCACTTTCACCTTGTGACCGGGCAGCCAATTACGTCTGCCCTCTGCGGAATCAAATTCCAAAATACAGCACAGATTCTCATTTTCCTGAGAACGCAAATGTTTGAAACAGATGGGAACAGCATCATCTTCAATATCCGGGAAGAGAAATTTTGCCGTGATACAGCCGTTTGTATCAACGTTTCTTCCGGGAAGAAAAAGTGCGTCCAACGCCGATACACAAGCATTGACCGCACAACTGTTTCCGCAAAAAAGCGTATCCCGGTCAAGAGCGATAACCCACTCCTGACCGGTCAAAGCATCAGTGAAAACGACTTCGTTTATGAACATCCCCGCACCTGATTGATTTTTATTCTCTGAATCGTCAAATACTTAAGATAATTCTGAATATAAAAATCTTCAAGTCCCCAAGCCGTTTTTATCTGAAATTATCCCAAAATATTCCTCCCGGCAATCACGCCAGAGCGGAAAATTTGGTTTCCCATTCGCTTCCGACAC
>JAZUPS010000051.1:0-5705 GCA_045605305.1 Victivallaceae bacterium | reverse complement strand
GTTGTCGTCGGCAGGGAGTAAAGAAATACCCCCAATGGTGTTACTCCACTGAGTTTTGCCAAGCTTTTGCCAAAAGCGTCGATCAAGGCGCGACAACGGAGCGCCGCGACATCAAACCCCTGTGAAGGGGCGGCACGTTTGCCGCCTTACTTTCTTTTCTCGTGAAAAGAAAGTAAGTTGCGGCGTTTGAGGTGAAATTCCCAGGCTTGACCGCGGCGGATCTTACGGACGAAGAAGACGGCATTTTTCCAGGTAAGTGTGTCGCCGACTTTGACCTGCTTGCCGAGTTCTCTGCCGAACCATGCGGAAACCGATTCGGAACGGCGCGGGAGGTCGAGCTTGGTATCGCGGGCAAGCTGAGTAAGGGGGATGCCGCCGCCGATTACCCAGAGGTTATCACCGGGCTGATAGAAAGTCCGGGGAAGCGGATCAAATTCATCATCAAGGTCGCCGATCAGCTCTTCAACAATATCTTCGAGGGTGACAAGTCCGCAGGTTTTGCCGGATTGGTTATCACGGACGATGGTCATGTGGCAGTGTTGAGCTGCGAACATTTCCAGCAGTTTGGAAGCACTGTCATCGGTATTCGCAAACGCGATCGGCCGCATGATGTCGGAAACTTTCATATCTTCTTTACCATGCTGAACCGCGAGAATGATCTCTTTGATATTTACATAACCGGGCACGCGGCTGCGGTCGCCTTCGATGCAGAGGGGATAACGGGTATGGAAATCGTTTCCGGTGGCGTTGATGGCATCATCAAGGGTCATATCAGCATCGAGAAAAGAGACATCTTCGAGGGCGATCATGACCTGATCGGCAGTTTTTTCCGACAGGGAAGGAACCATTTTGATTATACGTTCCTGACGGCTGGAAATGACTTGCGAACTGCGCGCCATGGCGGCAAGGGCGGAAATCTCCTCCGCCGGTGTCGGACGGGCGGGGGCACGTCCCTCAAATGGACGGTTGATCAATTTGGTAAGTTTGATCAGCGGCGCAAGTACGATAGATGCGATATGCAGCGGTCTTGCGGCAACGCGCATGACGGAAGTATTGAATCTGACACCGAGTGTTTTCGGCAGCAACTCGGTATACTGCACCATTAAAAGAGTGAAAACGAGAGAAAATGCCCCCATATATTTGCCGTACCCCAATTCCGCAAAACTGGCACCGGCAACGGCGGCTCCGATGGTGTGGGCGGCGGTGTTGCAAATAAGAATAACTGCCAGCGGCTTATCGATTTCGCGTTTCAATGCGATAACGAGTTCCCCGGTGGCTGAATGTTTCTGGCGCAGTTCTGCCATCTGGCTGGGCGAAATGCTCAGCAGTGCCGCCTCCATCAATGAACAAATATGCGAAGTGAACAATGCACATCCCAAACTTATGGCCAAGGTCAACCACACTTCTGCTGCTTGCGGTAAAATACCGAATAAAAGGTAATCCTCCACTTTATTCCCCGATATTATATCTGCATACCCCGACTGGTATGCACCTTGAACTTGCTGAAAAACATTACCGCGGCGGCAGTCAGCACTCTTACCGCCGCAGGTTGAACAAAAAACAGACAAACGGAGCGGATTTGATCAAATCACATTGCGGTTGTCTCCTTTTTGTTTTTTTCAGCCTGAGCATCGGCGGCCTCTTCGGCGGCGATCTCAGCTTCAAGGATACTGCGCATCATCGGCGGCAAATTGTTGCGCAAATTCTTCACGACACCTTTCTTGACTTCAGAATAAGGCGGCAGAGTATTGCGTTTGACGTCGAAGTTTTTCTGCGTGTAGGTACGGTGGATATAACGTGCCAGCCGTTCATTGGTGACTGCGGCATCACGTTGACCGACAAGGATATTGAAAATCGCCCGCTGAACAAGACCGCTGATGACCGCGCTTGCCTTTTTTACATCCGCATCGCGGACATCTTCGGCATAGTGAACCATGACGAATTCATCAAGGTTGCGCTGTTTCTGAGGTCCGTCAACCGATACCAGCCGGTCGAAAAACTCCTGAGCTTTGGTAACATTGCCGTGGATGTAGATCAAAGGAATGGCATCTTTGAGGTAGTTGATTTTCGCACTGCGGAAACTGCTCCCGGCACCGCCTTCAAATTCGGCTTCACCGGCTTCAAATGCGGCATACGCGGAATCGGTCAGGTTGAGGTTGGGAACAGACTGGACATATTTGCCGTCGGCATCCAGCGTGAGCAATCTGCCGCTGCGGAATCCGGATTGAAGACCGTGAGAGATGATACGCAGGCAGTTGATGTCAGGTTTTCCGGTATTGGCAATGCTTTTTTCCACGCCGACCGAAGCCCAGTAGATCGCCTGTGATTCGGGTACGCGCCAATCCATTTTGCCGTATTTGCGGTCGATTTCGACCATCCGTGCCGGTTCAAGTTTGAGACGCTGGCGGAGCAATTCGGCGCGGAAGAAACTATCCAGAGCGGCAAACTCCTCCTGATTCAGATAGAGCAGCAGGGAACTTGGCAGGGAAATTTTTTCCTGACCGCGGAATGCGGCAAAAAGCGCATCATAATCTTTGAATCCGGCTTTTTCGACCTTTTCCCAGATGGGATGATCTTCGGGGAATTTCCGGAGAAATTCCTCCTTGCTGCCGGGGGCGGAAGCAAGTTTTTCCCAATCCGGGGTGGTACTGCCGAGAATATTGGTCATCAACTCCGCAAGCTGGTTCTTGTAATACAAGTTTGCATCATCCATAAGATTGCCGAGCTTGTGGAGATAGATCCATGAAAGTTCCCGGTAGAGCAGCGGATCATCCGGGTTGTAAAGCAGAGCTTTATCCCGGACAAGTTTGATACCCTCATTGACCCAGTACCAGCGGTCTTCGTAATCAGAACTGGTGACGGAGATGTTGTATGCCAGATTCCACGCGAGATACACCGTACCGCCGGAGTAGTTGGGCTGCAGATCGGTGATCCAGCGGGCAAGCTGAACCATTTCAAAGTAGTTTTTCTTGCCTTTGAGCTGTTCGGAACGGAGCCAGAGAATATCTGCCAGCAAACCGCGGAAACTTCCCATTGCCATCGTGGTGAATGCCACTGCCGGCGGCGCATCAGAGACCGCACCGGTAAAACGGAGGCGCTCATCATTGATAGTGGTGTCAAGTTTCCGTTCAATGTTGCGGATACCGGCAAGCACAAGCAGTGTTACCAGCAGCAACGCCAGAATAAGTGTCATATTGCGGAATCGGTTCATTTTCTAACTGCCGCTCCCATTTCCCGGCACACATAGAGCGCGATCCCCAGAAGGAAAAGCGGCACTCCGCGCATTACCAGATAGTTGAAAAAGAGTTCGCCAATCAGTGAAAATTCGATCAAATCACCGTTGGAAAGCATATCGGTCACGTCAAAACGCTGAAGCGGAATGACGATAAGCAAAAGCGCTTTGGCAAGTATTTGGGCAATGGAATCCATGGCTCCGGAAACAAAGAACGATGCATCGGTCAAAATCATAGACAATGCTCCGAAAAGCAGGTAACTTATCACCATGAAAACCGCCGTCGGCATGGTGAGAAATCCGCCGAATGAACACGCCAGACCGGAAAGCAGCAGCAGTTGGATCATCATCACCAGCAGCGCCCGCAAATAGTTCATCTCAAAACTGCAAACCGGAATGAGCAGTTTCGGCCCATCCGCCTGCTGGTAGTAATGTTTTCCGCCGAAACGGTCGAAGTTGGAGGTTTCGATCACGACCTCTCCCGCTTCAGTTATCACTCCGGGAGGCAGGGATTTTTCATGAAAAACACCGGTAAAATGGGGTTCCGGACCATTGGTCAATCCCACCGGGTAAAGTCCGGTGGTTCCATCCTGTGCAGTGTGAGGCCGGAATACCGCCCACTGGATGGCGCTTTCCCGCTGATCTTCAGAGGAAACTTTGCCCAGATAAGGACGGTAACGGAGGGTGAGAGAAGTTTTATTCAACTCTACCGGAATATTCTCAAAGACCCAGCGGAATCCTTCCGTCGGACGCACTTCGATGGGCATATTTTCCAGTTGGACTTTGAGTTCATCACGCATTTTGACCAACTCCGCATCGGTGAGCCGTTTATTCTGTTTGCGCAGCTCTGCCGCCTGCCGCGACACGGCGAAATCCGCCGCTTTTTCCGGGTCACGCTGGCGGGGCAGATAACTGCGTCTGCCTACCAGCACCTGCTGACGGATGCGCTCCTTTTCGTTCTGCGCATTCTGCCGGGCAATGGAACGGTCGGCAAGCAGCTGTTCCTCTGCCGCCGCATTGTAACGCACCATCACCACCGCATAGATCACTATGCCGGAAAGCAGCAGCAGTACCATATTTATCAGGTTGATCCCCGTCCATTTTCCCAGCCATACAGTGACTCTGGAAACCGGTTTGGAAATCACCATGTGGATCTGGTAACTGTCTATGTCATGCGACATGATGTAACACCCCAGCCAGAGGGATGAGAGAGTCAGGATGATACTCACCGCCCACAAACTGTAGAGCAGTGACACCCTGATCTGGTCAGCCAGCTTTTCCACTGATACTGAAATCGGGATCACCACCACGCAGATCAGCAGCAGCGCCAAAAGCAGCTGAAAGATATGTGACCGCACCGCATTGCGGAAGGTCAAAGCAACGATTGCCCGAAATGCTTTCATCATTCACCTGATTTTTCACTGAGCAGAGAGCCGAGCTTGTCATTGGCACGGCGCATTTTTTCTGCATCCTGTTCCGCAGTATCGGCAACAGGTGTGTTGGTTTTGACCGTTTTTTCTTCCAGAACTGAAGCGATTTTGTCATCCGCGGCGGAGGTTTTTTCCACCGTTTTTTCCTCTGCGGGCGCAACAGCAGGAGCTGAAGCGGGAGCATTGGAGTTCAAAATCGTATTCAAGACCGCATTCTTGTCGCTCTTATCCTCATTACCGGCAAGATATTCAGCAATACCGCCGCTGCCGGCGACACCGGCGGTTTCCACGCTTTCACGCCGCGCCTGAGAGATGACGTCGAGGAAGAACTCTTCCAGCGTGCGGCGGGGATGATCGACAAGAAACTCCTCTCCATGGAGATTTTCCCGGAGGATCGCCAAAACTTTATCCATCGCCTCTTTGGGCAGCTGGGGAGTCATGATACGGGTTTTGTCACTGACTGCCAACAGATCATCCAGAGCGCCCTGAGCGCGGATCTGTCCGCCGTAGAGAATGATCACCCGGTCGCAAATATCTTCCACATCACTGAGCAAATGACTGGTGATCAGCACGGTTTTGCCCCGTTTTTTCAGTGACAGGATCAAATCTTTGACCTCCCGGCAGCCCAGAGGGTCAAGCCCGCTGGTCGGTTCATCCAGAATCAGAAATGCCGGGTCATTGATCATCGCCTGAGCCAGACCGATACGGCGCGCCATACCTTTGGAAAATTCTCCCACCCGGCGGTATCTGGCATGAGCCAGACCCACCATGTCGAGAAGCTGGTCGATGCGGCGTTTGCGGTCTTCCGCAGAAATGTTGAAAAGCGAACCGAAAAAGTTCAGCGTCTCTTCTGCGGTGAGGAACTTGTAAAGATAGGACTCTTCCGGCAGATAACCGATCTCCCGCTTGGTTTCCACCGCTCTGGGGGATTTGCCGAAAACGGTAACTTTACCGCCGGTGGGGTAAAGCAGACCCAGAAGCATTTTGACGGTGGTGGATTTACCCGAACCGTTGGGGCCGAGCAAACCGACCACTTCGCCGGG
>JAZUPS010000050.1:0-13172 GCA_045605305.1 Victivallaceae bacterium | reverse complement strand
AGTCAAAGGATTGAGTCTGTCTATCTCATAGGCATCAAAGGCAAATCCGGAAACCGGATTGGAAAGAACATCCTCAAAATTGAAGTGATTTTTTCTGATCAATTCCAGCAGAAATGAGGGCGTTCCGGTGGAGAACCAGTAATTTTTGAATTTGCCTTGGTTTTCAAGGAACTTGGCAAACGAAACCGGGTTGTAAACTGTTTTGGCGTTTTCCTCAAAGCGGTAACCATTGTACCACTCTTTGATTTTTTCCTTGAATTGGTCAAGCTCCTGCCCATCTGCGACAGCCGCGATACGGTCACCGAAATTTGCCTCCAACTCCTCCTGCGTGTAACCGAACATGGTGGCGTATCGGGCATCCATAGTGATGTCAGTCAAGTTGTTCAAGTCGGAAAAGAGGGAAACATGGCAAAACTTGCTCACTCCGGTGATAAATACGAAACGTTCCAAATTTTCACACGCTTTTACCACCGAATAAAACCCTTTGAGCAACTCAAGGATTTCCGCTTTCCACGCTTTGGAAATGTTGTTCAAAATCGGTTTATCATATTCATCAATAAGCAGTACGACATTATCATCCTGAGCAAGTTTTTCTATAAGTTCCCGAAAAAGAGTCTGGGGATTATCCCCGGCAAGCTGCAAGCCGTATTTCCCGGCGATATTGCAGACCATATCCCGCATCGACTGCTGCAAGTTTTCCGGAGTGTCGCAAGCCCACCCGTTCCAATCCAGATGGATAACAGGACAGGGCTTCCAATCGTAGGGCTTATCGTAAATGGCAAGACCTTTGAAAAGCTCTTTTTTGCCTTCAAAAACCGCCTTCAAAGTGGAGACAGTGAGTGATTTACCGAAGCGGCGGGGACGGGAAAGGAAATACATCTCCCGGGCAGGCTTGATCAACTCCCAGATATATTCGGTCTTATCCACATACAGGAAATTTCCCTGTCTCAAATTTTCAAAACTGTAAACGCTGCTGGTAATATCTTTCATTATCATACACTCCTGTTAGAGTAATATACACCATAGAGAGAATGATTTCAATCAGATTATTTCATAAAATCAGAAAAAGTACCCCTCAGGTTGAGATGATGCTGGATTTGAAAGAGATCGCAAAAAATAAAGTTCAGAGTTACGGCATTTGATGATCTTTGATCTTCAGAAAAAGCGATTAAGCTTATTTCTCTCAAGGAGTGTTGCAAAAGTGACACTCCTTTTTTTATTCCCGCGCAGAGAGGAAAATTATTTTTCCGCTTCTTTGCGATAAACCGAGGGGGCGGAACCGAAGTATTTGCGGAAGGCTTTGGAAAAGGCGAAAAGGTCGGAATACCCTGCCATCAAAGCAATATCACGGAGAGAATACATACCGGAAAGCAGCTGATTTCTTGCTGTATTCATCCGGTGTTCGATCAGGATCTTTCCGGGAGAGGTGTGGAATGAGATCATGCACTTTTTATGCAGAGCCGACTCCGAAAGATGGAGGATATGCGCCAATTCTGACACGGTGGGATTGCCATGCTCCAGCTTGTTTACCGCATGAAAGAAATCCTCACGGAAGTGATCCGATGAAGAATTCAACATCTTCATATCTTCCATAAACTGCAGATAAACCACCTCTGCCAGTGCGCTGCGCAGGTAACTTTTTTCCGCAAAAAGCGGATTGCAGGAGTTGATCAGACGGACAACATCGGAGCAGAAGCTCTTTTCCAACACACTGCGGTGAATGGAAATCTCCTTGATGTCCGGAAAAAGTTCCGGCTTATTGCTCCGCATGTAAATATGCGGGCAGACACTGCCGGAAATGGTCTGCCGACGGTCAAACCATGAGGGGATCACCACCAGATCACCGGAATCGGCACACTCTTTGCCCATCGCACTTTCTACCGTAAACCCTGAACCATAAACCCAATAGAAATCAATATGCGGCGACTGGGATGAGCCGTTGCGCTCGATCATCCAATCCCCGAACCAGTGGACAAAGGATATACAGTTGATGGAAAGATGGCGGAAAATCGCCAACTCCGGGGAGGTCACTTCCATAAAAAGACATTTATGCTTATCCGGAATGAGACTGTTGTTGTATTTTATAGTAAATTCTTTCATAATGTACGAAATATAGTACCGTTCCCGGCAATTTGCAAATACCGCAGACAAAATATTTCAAAAATACAGATTTTGACATCTCAAATACAATTATTTCCATCGTAAAAATCCAGTACAGTGGTAAATTAAGTAACAGACATGAAATGTTGAGCACGCAGGAGGATAAATAAATGCTGCAAATTACCAATTTACGTGACGGTGCGGTTTTGAACCGAAACTTCGGCATTGAAACCGATGAATATCTGGAAATACAAGTTCAGGGTATAGCAGCCCCGCAGGCAGAGGTCAAAGTCAACGGCGAGCGTGCCAGCCGTCATGACCGCAATTTTTGTGCTTCTGTGCGGTTGACAGAAAAAATAAATGAGATCAAAGTAACTGCCGACAGTTATTATGGCATAGAAGCACTGACACTCACAGTTGTCTGGGATAAAAAATCTTTCAAACGCTACAACTTTTTCTTTGATGACTGTGTTTTCTTTCTGCATTCCCTCGCTTCGAACCGTCCCGAATCGATTTTTGACGAAATGTTTCTCGGACGCTTGAAGCAGATCCATGACAAATACGGTACATTCTTTACCTTGAACCTGTTTTACCATGATGATCACCATGATTTTTCCATATCAGAGATGCCTGAAGATTACAAAGCTGAATTTCAGGCAAACAGTGACTGGTTGAAAATGTCTTTCCATGCAAAAAGTGAGTTTCCCGACCGTCCTTATCAGCATGCTGATGCGGCAAAATTGGCAGCTGACTTTGATGAGGTTTACAATGAGATCTGCCGCTTTGCAGGTAAAGAGTGCTTCATTGCTCCGACAGTTTTACACTGGGGCATGACTAATCCCGAAAATTTTTCCGTCCTCAAAGCACGCGGCACCAAAGCCCTTGGCGGCGGTTTTATCGGATTGGCGACACATATAGGCGAAGAACACACCATTCAGGTAACTGACATCGGTTATCACTACGAAAAAGAGGTCGCCTGCTATATCCGCGACAGCCATATTTTCTACGACCGTTACCATGATATATTCCTCTTCGACAGCGTAACGACCTGTAATCTGGATGAAATCGATGTGCTGGAAAAGAAGTTTGCCGAATTCAATCAGGATCCTTACGATGCCATCAATCTGGCAAGTCATGAGCAGTACAGTTATCCTGACTATTTCAACTATCTGCCCGACCACCTTGACCGTATCGAAACCGCCTGCCGTCTGGCAACGCAGGCAGGTCACAAGCCTGCCTGGTTCACTTGCGGAATTCTCGGAAATACTGCCTGGGAAAAATAAAAACACAACAGCAAAGAGCTGATAAATAAAGGAGGAGAAAAAATTATGAAACAAAGGCTTTTGATTCTTGCAAGCACATTACTGCTGCCGCTTATGGCAGTGGATGTCTACCTCGCCGGAGATTCAACCATGGCGGATTATCCCGCCTCCCGTGCGCCGATGACCGGCTGGGGACAGGCGTTGAGGCGTTACGCAAAAGAAGGCGTAAAAGTCCACAACCTTGCCTGTCCCGGCAAAAGTACCAAATCTTTCCGCAATGAAGGCAGATGGACAACTCTGCTCAATCAGGTTTCTCCGGGTGACTATGTCTTTATCCAGTTCGGTCACAACGATGCCAACCCCAAAAGCAACAGTCGGGCAGATGCGGATACCGAATATAAGGAAAATATGCGCAATTTCATCCGGGATGTCAAAGCAAAAAAAGCGAACCCGGTCATCTGTACTTCGATCGTCTGGATGTCCTATCGCAACGGTAAAATCAGTCAGGGTGAATACTTTGGCAAGTACAGCGAAGTTGCCCGCAATGTTGCCGCAGAAGAAAATGCCGCACTCATCGACCTTAACGAATGGTCAAAAAATGAGTTGACAAAAGTCGGTGCTGAAAAAGCAGGATCGTATTACATGATCCTTGAAGCGGGAAAATATCCCTTCTTCCCCAAAGGCGCCCGGGACACCTGTCATTTGCAGGAAAATGGAGCCCACTTCTACGCCAAAGGGATGATCTCGCTTGCCAGAGCGCAGAAACTTGAAGTTGCAGAATTATTCAATGACACTCCGGCGGAAAAATCTGCCCCCGAAAGCGCCAAAAATCCTGACGGTCAGGTGAATTTTGAGGAATCGTTCCATAAATTCGTTACTCACTCCGGTTCTGCCGCGCAAGAGGAGTCCTTCCCGTGGCGGCTTATCTGCACCAACGGTGCAAAAATTCCCCTTTGCAATGATGGAATACTCTGTTTTGACCACACAGTCGGTGAACTGCGGTTATTCAGCGAAGAGCGCATTACTACCGGAAAATTCAAAATCCGTTTGCGGATCAATGAATTGATCCCTCCGTGCAATGCCTTTATCGGTCAGATTTCGATCACTCCGTGGATGAAACACGGTGCATCATTCCACTTCAACAACCCCCAACTGCGGGCAAATATTTACCTTGACGGCAAGCGCAACGCCGCGCCGCCGTTGCAGAAAGGAGAGTGGCACGATCTGGAAATCATCTTTACCGAAGATACCATCACCTATCTGCTGGACGGCAAAGAGCTTTTTTCCGGTGCTGCTCCGGTGGAGAAAGTTTCCAAAGCCGCGCTCATTGTGCTGAACTGCCGCAACGGCGGCAAAATAAATATGGATATTGACAGTATCACTCTGACCGGGACTCTTGCCAATTAATCAATACACTCAATTTTAACATAGGAGAAAAAATTGATGAAAAAATTCCTTTCACTTCTGGCTGGTGCCGCTCTGCTGCCGCTCACGGCAGTGGATATCTACCTCGCCGGAGACTCAACCATGGCGGATTATCCCGCCGAACATGCCCCGCAGACCGGCTGGGGTCAGGCATTGAGACGTTACGCCAAAGAGGGCGTAAAAGTCCACAACTTCGCCAGAGGCGGCAGAAGCAGTAAATCCTTCCGCAATGAAGGCAGATGGGCAACTCTGCTCAATCAGGTCTCCCCCGGCGACTATGTCTTTATCCAATTCGCTCACAATGATGCTCATCAGGGCGAAAAGAATGCCTACCGTCACTCTGACCCTGAAACGGAGTATCCGGAAAATCTCCGGCAGTACATCCGGGATGTCCGGGCGAAAAAAGCCACTCCCATCATCTGCACGCCCATCGTTTTCATGTCTTACCGCGATGGAAAGATCACCCAGAGCGACTATTTCGCCAAATACAGCGCCGCCGCCCGCAAAGTTGCCGCAGAGGAAAAAGCTGACCTCATCGACCTCAATGAATGGTCGAAAAATGAGTTGACCAGACTCGGAGCTGAAAAGGCAAAAACCTATTACATGTGGCTCGAAGCCGGCAAGTACAAAAAATTCCCCCAAGGTATCAAAGACTCCTGTCATCTGCAGGAAAACGGCGCCCATTTCTATGTGCAGGGGATGCTCAAACTTGCCAAAGCCAAAAATCTTTCCGTGGTCAAATATTTCAATGACACCCCCGCTGCCAAACCGGCAGTGAAAAAAGTCAACGGAACCAGTCACATGGTCAGCATGAATGAGACCTTCTACAAACTTGGCACCGGCACCGCCGCCGTCGCCATTGAAGAGGAGTCGGAAACGCCCTGGGATCTGATCTGCCTGAATGGAGCAAAAGTTCCGGTTTGCAGCGACAACATGCTCCACATTGATCACACCGCCGGAGAATTGCGGTTGATGAGCAAAGCAAAGATCGTCACCGGAACTTTCAAAGTCCGGCTCAGGATCAACGATGCCGCCGGAGCTTTCAACGCTTTTATCGGTCAAATTTCCGTCAATCCGTGGATGAAACACGGTGCCTCCTTCCACTTCAACAACCCCAATCTGCGCGCCACCATGACCCTTGACGGCAGACGCAAAAGCACTCCGCCGCTGAAAAAGGGCAAATGGCACGAACTGGAAGTCCGTTTCACCGATGACACCATCACCTATGCCCTTGACGGCAGAGAGCTCTTCTCCGGCGCAGTTCCGGCGGAAAAGGGAGCAAAAAGTGCGCTCTTTGTCATCAACTGCCGCAAAGGCGGCAGGATCAATCTGGATATCGACAATGTTCAACTGGAAGGTCTGCGTGCCTCTGCCGCCAATACCACGGCAGAGAAAAAGTACACTGTTCCGGCTCCGGCGGCGCTTGCTCCCCGCAAAGCTCCTGCCGCAGCTCCCCTGCAGATCACGGCGGGAAAAAATTCTGCCACAGTCAGCAACCGTTACTTTGCCATGAAGTTCGACTGCCGCAAAGATCTTATACTCACCTCGCTGGTCAACAAATTTTCCGGCAAAGAGCTGCTGGCTAAACCCTCCACCTTCTATTCCGTATTTCTCAATCAGAGCCGTTTCAGAACTGCGGATTACAAAGTTACCAAAATTTCCCGCAAAGGCAGCTCCCTGATCTTCGATCTTGCCTCAGCTTCCAGCAAAACTGCCTTGACCATCAAACTGGATTTCGCCGCCGATTCTCCGGAATACTCAGCTGAAATGGTGCTGAAAAACCATTCCGGCAAAACTCTCGAAGCCGCCGGTCAGTGGGTCATTCAGGGTTTGCAGTTCGGCAAAGATATTGCCAAAGACGGAATTTTCTACCCCTTTGAATCCGGTATGGCTGGAATCCTTGACATCGAACTCAACCACGACTACGGTATCACCGCCACCATTCAGATGATGAGCGGCTTCGATACCGCTGAAGGCGGCAGTTTCTACGGTTACACCACCGATACCACCGGTTACACCAAGCGCCTCACCCTGATCAAAAGTTCCAACGGCAAAGCTCCGGCAGTGGCTTACAGTCCCATTCCCAACGACAGCCGCCAGTGGCCGCGGAAAGTTTTCGACTACCGCAAAGGAACCTCCCTCGGCTGGCGCAACTTTGAACTCAATGCCCCTGCCGGGAAAAGCACCACTCTGGTCACCGGTAAATTCGGTGTCGGCGCTTCCGACTGGCGTGACGGTATCGCCTCATACCGCAAATTCAGCAAAACCTTCCTGAAAAAACGGCACACCCCGCCCCGCTGGTATCAGGATTGTTTCATCCACCTTTCCAGCCACCCCAACAGCAACCACCACCAGATGACTCCCCGCACCCATCAGGGCGGACACTTCGATGTGGTCAACAAGCGTTACGCCTATGCCAAAGCGATGGGCAAGGCGGAAAAACGGGGTTTGCAGGAGATCGCTTTCTGGTGGGATTACGGCAAAGAAAATGCCTTTTATACCACCTTTGAACTGGGAAGAAAAAACATCACCACCGGCTGTAACTATGATTATAATGTCGCCCGCGGCGGATTGCCCGCTCTGCGGCAGGAGATCAAAGATGTCCATGCCAAAGAGGGCAGACTGGTATTCTACACCTTCCCCGAAATGGCTCTGGAAGGAACCGATCACCATCGGCTTTTCGGCAAAAAATATGCCCAGATGTGGGGACCCGGTGAATATAAAACCAGCTATTGCCGTCCGGGAAGAGACTTTGTTCTTTGCCCGATGGAACATGAGTGGGTCGACTATTTGAGCAAAAAGTTTGCCCGTATCATCAAAGAAACCGGTGCTGACGGTCTGCGTCTGGATGTAATGGCACGCAACTATCACTGCTACAATCCTGAACACAAACATTATGACGGTTCGCTTTTCAGCAGTATGGCAACCGATAAACTTGCCGGTGCGCTCGATCTTTTCCAGAATCGCATCGCCGAAGCCAACCCCGAAGCATCGGTCACCACCGAACACGCCGGAACAGATTGGATAATGCAGTACACTGACGGCTGGTTCTCCCAGAATATCAACGGCTTTGCCGATACCGGCAGATGGGGCCCCTACCGTTTGCTGAATGCTTATCAGGTCGTATTCAGCCGTTTCACCTTCCCCGAAAGCAAAGTGTGGATGCACACGGTCGGCTTCCCCAGAGAGGGTGCAATGATGTCCCTCTTCAACGCGGTGGGCTTCTGTGTCACCCGGGGTGAAGGAGAATTTGCCGCCCGCACGCTGGAGGAAAATGCCGATTTGATTTCCGCCTGTGTCGATCCGGTTCCCTACATTCCCACGTTGCATAAAGATGTGGCGGCGAACTACTTCCCCGCCCCCGGCAATGACAAGGTTCTTTACGGTGTCTACAACCGCAGTAAAAACCCGGTCAAAGCAGAAATTCTGGAAGTTGAAGATCTTCCCGGTTATCACTACATGGAGTTGTGGGCAGACAAAGAGGTCACCGCCCGCAAAGTCAATGGCAAGCTCCGGCTGACTGCCGAAATCGCCGCTGACACCGCCGGAAACATCGTCCGTCTGCCCCGACTGCTCAAAGCGGAAGTGCAAGCTGACGGTATGCTCCACATCTCCGTGGACAACAAGAACGCCCAATATGATGAATTGGAGCTGAAAATCGCTTATGACGAAGATAAATTCGATGAGGATGTCATCGTCTGCCAGCCTCACAACGGCGAAGTTCTGCTGCCCTTGAAAAACAAGTATAACAAACTGATCATCAAACTGGTCGACGGCATCTATCTGCGCGATCAGGTCGTGATCGAAAAATAAAAACCCAAAAGGAGAGTAAAAATGAAAAAGCTTTCTGTCCCGATGAAGTCATCTTATTCAGAACAGTACCCTGTTCTGAACCGCATGCGGTTCACTTTGATCGAACTGCTGGTCGTGATCGCCATTATCGCCATTCTGGCGGCGATACTGCTCCCTGCCCTCAACAATGCCCGTGAGCGCGGCAGAGCGGCAAGCTGCATCAACAACATCAAGCAGTGCGGAACGGCATTTGCCATGTACTCAGATGCCTCCGGTCCGACCGTTTTGTGGAATGCCGGAGACTACGCAACAGTGTTTCTGGCACTCGCATATCCTGATTACGGCAATTTGACCGGTCACTTCGGTACCAACACTCCGCGCGTGCTTGATCCGGCATCACTGCATTGTCCGTCTGCTCCGAAAACGACTAAAAACGACATCAACGGCCGTTACAGTGCATACGCAGCTCCCTATGATGTCAACTATACTATCGGCTGGAACACCGGATCCGTTGCCAACTATACTGCTCAAAAGGGGGTCGTAGCGTATCTTTCCAAGTTGCACACGGCATCAGAAGCAGTGATCGTTACCGATGCCGGTCAGGCAAGTCCGCTGGAAGTATACTCCTGCTACAGTCAGGCAGGAAATGTGCTGGCGGCATGGCACAACGGCAGTATTTCGCAAGGCTTTGCCGACGGACACGCCGCATTGAGACCTTATAGTGAAATGAAAACCTATCTGCAAGCCGGACGCAACCTCGGCAATGCCGCCAAATGGACATCCGGCGCGTCGATAATCGTTGACAACAGAGTTGAATCCTGGTAAGTTGCGTAATGTTGTTTGATATCCAAAAAGAAATCGACCTCTGCGCCGCCAATGGCGGCGGGGTCGTTACAGTACCCGCCGGAACTTATCACTCGGGAACCATCTTCCTGCGCAGTAATGTGACACTGCATTTAAGTGAAAATGCAACCATCTGCGGTTCGGAAAATCCCGGTGATTATCCGGCAGTGCAGGATAGTTTCTGCGACGGGGCAGCTCAGGAGCGGGGCAAAGCCCTGATCATGGCGGAAAATGTAATTAACTGCGCCATTGAAGGCAAAGGAATCATTTCCGGTTCCGGCAGTGCATTTGCCCCAGGGACTCCCAAATTCGATATGCGTCCCATGCTTATGCGCTTTGTCAACTGTTCCGATATCCGTATCAGCGGTGTAAAATTGCGTGAATCTGCGGCGTGGACTTGTCATTTACGCGGCTGCCAGATGGTAAAAATAGACCATCTGGATATTTACAGTCATGCAAACAGCAACAATGACGGTATCGATGTTGACAGCTGTTCCGATGTGGAAATAAGTTTCTGTCAGGTGGATTCCGGCGACGATGCCGTCTGCCTGAAAAGCACCCTTGATTCCCCATGTGAAAATATCCGTATCCACGATTGTCAACTGCGTTCCAAAGCGGCAGCATTCAAAATCGGCACGGAAACTTACGGAGATATACGTCAGGTGGTTTTCAAAAACAATACCATCCTTGACGGCGAAATGGGCGCGGTAAAAATCTACAGCGCCGACGGTGCAAATATCTGCGATATTGAAATATCCGGTATCGAAATCATTTCCGCCACCAATCCCCTCTTCATCCGTCTGGGTGAAAGAGGCAGAGTCTACGGTGAATATCCGGCGAAAAAATGCGGCTCCATCCGGGGGATAAAGGTCGATGGTCTGCGGGGGAAAATCCGTCACCACGCCACCCCCATCCGGGCGCTGCACCTGCCCGAAAACGGCACTCCGGTATTCAGCCACAACTGCATAAGTGTAATGGGATTGCCGGATAAGGCAGTGGAAGATGTCTTGCTTGCCAACATCGACCTGACCTTTCCCGGCGGCGCAAATGAAGTACCGGCAGCCCCCGTTCCCGAAAGAGCCGACAGCTACCCGGAACTGGGTTACTACGGAATTTTACCGGCATCCTGCTTCTACTGGCGGCATGTCAGAAATTTGCAGACCGGCAGCATAAGTGCCGCTCTTGAGGCGGCTGATTGCCGTCAGGAAAGCGTATTTGACGATGTGAATTGATGCTCTTTTCCATTCTTCCGGGACTGTCACTGAAACGGCAGTCCCGTTTTTTTTACCGCAGCTGGCGCCACTCATTGCCGGACTTTGCTCAATATCCTCACCTGCATTCCCGGATGGCGCTGGGAAATCTGATTTCTTGCCATCGACTCAGTTATGGCATCAAAAAGAACCGCTGAAGATGTTGACCAGTTTTTCCGGTCTCTGGAAACCTGATACCTCACCAGATAACGCTGGGATTTCCCGCTTCTTACCGACAATATGCGAACTTTCCGGTTCGGATAACGGCGGGATAACTCATTGCGGATCATCGACTCAGATGTCGACCCGCGCAAAACCGCAGAACTGCCTGACCATGAATTTCCCGATTGCACCTGAAAGCGGACGTATACATTCTCATCATCCCTGACAATATCCCTTGCCGACAGCGGAAAAAATGCTCCTGCCGCTGCCGCAAGCAATATAAAAACCGTTTTTTTCATCTTAAACTCCTTTTCCGGTGCAATTTCAATTTGCAGATGCAGGCTCCTGCGGTGCATCCTTTCCCGCATTTTTTTCCGGAAGCTGGATCAGCAACACCGCCGAAAAAATAATTCCGCATCCGGCAAGGTTTGCCAAAGAATAAGATTCATCCAGAATCAGCCACCCCCAGAGTACTGCAAATACCGAGGCTGTACTCAATATTATAGAGACAACTGCCGGATGAAGAACCTTTTGTGCAGCCACCTGTATCGTGCAAGCCAAACCGATGGCAATTATACCGCAGAAAAGCAGCGGCCAAGCAGTTTTCACCACCCCCGCAACGGTACAGCTTTCACCGGCGATCAATGCCGCCATGCCGGAAAGGACAGACACGGTAATAAATTGGACTGCGGATAACTGCAAAGCATCTGCTTGCGGTGCAAATTTGGCAATAGCAATAAATTGAAAGGCAAAAAATAATGCACATGCCAGCATAAGCAGATCACCGAAATTTCCGACACTTTCCCAATATCCGTTGAAACAGAGCAAATATGTCCCGCCGACAGAGAGGAGAGAAGCACACCAGATCTTCCACGTGGATTTCCGGTGAATAAAAACTCCGATCACCGGAATCATTATCACATAAAGTGCCGTCAAAAAACCTGCTTTCCCTGCCGAAGTATAGAGCAGTCCGAATTGCTGCAATATCTCTCCCCCCGCAAGACATGTTCCACAGCAGATCCCCCCGAAAATCACCGATTTATCCCACTTCTTCCTCAAATAGAAAATCGCCGGGCAAAGCACGGCGGCACCAAGCAGATAACGCAAAAAAACAAATACCAATGGCGACATCGTATCCATTGCACTTGCCTGGGCAGAATAAGATAATCCCCATATCGCCGCTGTAACAAAAAGTGATATGACTGCAAGTTTGCTCAATATTTTCATAATCTTATAAACTCCTGAATTTCTGTCTTTTGCAAAATGCAAACACCGGAAAATCATCGGTTATGGGGGACATGGGGATCTTTTACCGGCCCGAATACCGCCGCCGGAGCGATCGCTCCCAGAACCGAAGCAAACTTTTCCATCCTTTCCGGCGATGCCGCCTTCAATCCATCCACAACGCCGCGGCGGTCAAGGGTATTGAGGTGGATCTGATCCGGCGCGATACGTTTTACCGCTTCAAAAAATCTGCCGAGACTTTCATCTGAATCATTTACCCCCGGCACAATAAAAATTTCCAATGCCATTTTTACCGGAATATTCCGGCGGAATGAACACAATCCGCCAATGAGCTTTTCCAGAGTTTCTCCGGGATAAGGACGGTTTATATACAAATACTCCTCCTCACTGGAAGCATCCAGAGAGGGTATTATCAGATCAAGCCGGGCAAGTTCCTTTTGAAGCCGGGCATCACCCAGCGAAAGCCCATTGGTCAGAAGACAGACCCGGCACTCAGGATGATATTCTTTTATATGCTCTATCACCCTGCCGATACCGGAATTAAGTGTGGGTTCTCCCGCTCCGGAAAAGGTAATATAATCCGGCTGGCAGATCTCAGACAACACCGCATCAACTTCAGCGATCACCTCATCCACCGGCACATACTCCTTGCGCTCAAGTGTCAGATTTGTGGTCGCCCTCGCCTCGCAATATATACAATCCAGAGAACAGGTTTTGGCAGTAACCAGATCTATGCCCAAAGATTTTCCCAACCGCCGGGAGTTGATCGGTCCGAAAACAAATTTTTTTACTTTATTCAATTTGCAATATCCTGAATGTTGTAAACTTATATGTATCAATATAAAAGTGGAATTTTTCGCAAGAATCGGAAGAAATTTTTCAAATTTTCTCAAAGATCCAATGGTCGATCTGTCCGGCAACTTTGTCGAAGTTGACTCCGATAAGCATGATCTTTTTTCCGGAGTTCATGTAACGGCGGAAATACTCCCGTTCTTTGATTTGAGATAATGCGATCTCTTCGCTCTTATCCAATTTGAACTCAAATACAAAGACGAAATCCTCATTGGTTGCCACTGCGTCGATGCGCCCGTTA
>JAZUPS010000049.1:0-10586 GCA_045605305.1 Victivallaceae bacterium | reverse complement strand
ACCGCTTGGCCTCCGACTTAAGACGGTTCCATCGGTTACCTTCAGCTGGGCGGTTATTTCGTATCCTATGAAGGCAAGACCTATTTGCTTGAAAGAATCGACGGCTCGCTCTGCCTGACGGTCGGTCTTACTGCGGCGCCTTCATTAGAAGGCTCTATGGTCACTCTTTTCAGCAGCGGTACTGCGGTCAAATCCGCCGCTGTGCTTACCGGTGAAAAGGTCGAGGGTTTGTTTGGCAACAATCTTATGCATGTATCTTCCGGCGGTTTTGCCAATATGACCGCGCTTGCTTACGGCGGCAGACTTGAGGTCTACTCCGGCGGCAGTGCGCTGGTGACATCGGTCGGCGGCGGTTTGGCAACGGTCTACTCCGGCGGTGTGATGAATAATACGGAAGTATCCAACAATGCTTCAATGTGTGTCATCGGCGGAGCTGCCAACAAGATCGAGCTTGCTCCCGGAGCATTCCTTGCGGTGCATGATGGCGGTGTGGCATCCGGAGTTTCTGCCGAAGGACGCAATACCGAAGTGCATATCTACGGTCACGGTGTGGTCAGCAATCTGAAACTTTTCTCTTCCGCGCAGGTGGCGGTTGAAAATGGTGAAGTTATCGGCGCGAATATCTCTTCTGCCGGACGTATGTATATTGAAGATGGCGCGTATGTCGAAAATCTTGCGGTCAAAGCCGATGGTTCGGCGCATATTTCCGGCAATGCTGAAGTTACCGGTTTGAAAATTGCCGATGGCGGATATATGCAGATCGATGTCGGCGACAAAACCAAAGTTTCCGGTGAGAATGGTTTCGGCAGGATCAATGTCAGAAACGGTGTCGCTTCCGGATTCAAATTCTCCAGCGGCGTTGTCAATATCAGCAAAGGTTGTTCAGCTTTGAAGCTCGGTGTTGACAAGAACGCTGAACTGCATCTGCTTGCCGGGGCATCTGCCGATGCTTTGCATATCGGCAACAGCGGTTATGTTGTCGCTCACAAAGGCGGTGAGGTCTCTGATACCACCGTCTGGTCAAGCGGCAAACTTGAAATCTTTTCCGGCGCTGTCCATACCGGAAAATTGCATATCTATGAAGGCGGAAAGGTGATGATTTACCGCGATGGTGAACTCAACTTCTCCATTGCTGGCAACACGGTTTCCGATACTTATATGGTCAACGATCTGTCCGCAGTTTCCGGAACTCCCACCTATACGATCACCGTTCTTGCCACTCAGGGCGCGGGAACTTACAAACTGGCGCAGGGAGCGGAGGATTTGAGCCGCTCAACGGTAATCTCTATCGGAGACGGAAATATCTCTTACGGAAAGATGACCCTTGCCGGAAAGAAAGCCACCCGCAACGGTGTCACCTACACACTGGTCAGAGACGGCGGCGATCTGCTGCTCACGATTTCCGGCGATACCAAGGTGGTCAATAACGACCTTGACGGCAATGGTTTGAGCGATGTTCTGCTCCGCCACGATGCCGGATTTGTCGGTTCATGGCAAAGCACCGGTGATGCGGATGTCATTGCCTGGGGCAATTTGACCAATATCCGCAAAGATGTGGTCATTCTCGGCAACGGCAGTGTTGACGGCGAAACCATTCTCGGTCAGGATCTTTTCTATCAGGATGGCAAGACCGTCGGCGCATGGTTGATGGAAAATGGCAAAGTGGTTGGTTTCCAGAAAATCTGGGATGTGGATTCCGATACCATCAATGTTATCGGTCTGGGCGACTTTAACGGCGACGGCAAAACCGATCTTCTCCTGCGTTCCGATTATGGTACGATCGGCTGTTATATGACCGACGGAACCGGCTGGAGCGGTTTCCAGAGCGTCGGCAAAGAGTGGGAAGTGGTCGCGGTCGGCGATCTCAATGGCGACGGCAAAGATGACCTGGTGGTGAAACACACTCAGGGTTATGCCGGAGCGTGGATCATTCAGGATGACGGTTCCGTCAAGTGGTCTAATCTGGATACCTTGAAAGACGGTACTGAAATCATCGGTGCCGGTGACTTCAATGGCGACGGTACTGATGATGTGCTGCTGCGCAAGGGCAGCTGGGTCGGTGCATGGCTGGTTGAAGATGGCGAAGTGAGCGATTACATGGGTATTTTCAACAACCGCAGCGATGTGGAGCAGATCGGCGACTTCGATGGTGACGGTATTGACGATTTGCGTATCCGCAACGCTGCCGGAGACATCGGTGTGCTTTATGTCAAGGGCGCAGATACGACCGAATGGCAGTATTTCAAGAGTGTCGGTGATGAGTGGACGACCAAGTTTTCCGCACTGGCATGATATTAGAGGTAATTTCAAATATAATTCAAGATAATGATCCGGGATCATGTCGGAAATAGCGGTTTTTGCCGCATCCCGGGAGTACAAATTTAGGAGATGTGTGATGGATGTGATTACTCTGAACGGCGGTTTGCAGAGTGTGCCGGAATTGTCGGTACCGCAGGTTATTTATCTGGATTTTGATGGAGAAACCACCAGTTATGACGGTGAGATTCTGGCGATCGATTCAGTAACGGTTCAGGATTCTCAGATTTCTGCAGAGCGGGCGGAGCTGATCGCGGCTTCGCTGAATGAGCGCTATGCTGCGGAAAATGTCGTTTTTGTCACCACTCCTCCGGCAGATGGGGAATACTCCACCATTTTTGTCGGCAAAAGTGATGAAATTTCCGCTCTGGGCAGCTATGGCGGTCTGGCAGAGACCGTGGATAAGGGAAATTTGAACCGCTCCGACAACGCTTTTGTACTCCTTGATGCATCCGACAGCAATTCCAATATCATCGAAATTATTTCCCATGAGGCAGATCACCTGCTTGGTACCCTTGACCACGGCGGTGAAGGGCTGGATAGTTACGCCTGGCCCTGGGATGTGCAGAATGTTTATGCCGGTGATGTCGTTGACAATATTGAACTGAATTACGGTGCCCGGATGGTGGTTCACTCCGGCGGTTATGCCTATTACATCGACATTGCCGAAGGTTCCATGCTGACCGTCAATTCCGGCGGTTATGCCGGCGGCGTGGTGGTATCTTCCGGTGCGGCACTGACCGTTTCCAGCGGCGGTATCGCTGAAGGTGTGCTTTGGACTCCCTTTGAAGGCACGCTGATCATCTCTGACGGTGCGACAGTGAGCTTTGCCGCCGATATTACCGGTGTCCATTACGGCAGCAACAATAAACTGATTTCCCGCGGTGCTGCGATCAACGGTAAGACTGTCAAAGGTTTGATGTATGTCGGTGTCGGCGGTACGGCAGCCGGAAACGTCGTAGACGGCGGTTCCATGTCGGTTATCGGCGGTACGGCGGTCGATACCCTCGTTTCCGGCGGAAGAATGAGTATCGAATCCGGTACGGCAACCGGTACTCTCAACGCCAAAGGTATCGTTACTCTCAATGGCGGATCGATCAACGGGTTCCTCAACAACTCCGAACTCAATATTTACGGCGGAAGTGCCGATGCGGTGGTCAATGAAGAGGGCAGAACCAGAGTTTACGGCGGAAATGTCACGAATATGGAAGTTACTTCCTACGGGGAACTTACAGTTTACTCCGGCGGCAATGTTTCCGGAGTGATCGCGGAAAAAGGCCGAATCAACATCTCTTCCGGCGGTATGGTCACCGACACCACGCTCAATGAGTGGGGAGTGATGAATCTGGCTTCCGGAGCCAGTGCCTCAACGGTGGAGGTCGCCGCCGGTGGATCGGTCACGTTATCTTCCGGTGCGGAGACCATGGGATTGAATATAACCTCTTTCGGTGCTGCCAATGTGGGCGTTGGCGCTTATGCCAACAACAACCGGGTCGAATCGATGGGAACGCTGAATGTTTCCGGCAGTGCCGCAGGCAACCGTATTTCCGGCGGTACGATGAATGTTGCCAAAGGCGCTGAAGCGGTGCATAACTATATTTCTTCCGGCGGCAAAGTTTCGGTCAATGGCGGTTCTGCTCTTGATACGACCATCAGCCGCGGCGGAACGATGAGTGCGGTAAATGCTTATATAAGTGCGGTGGAGGTCTATTCTTCCGGAGCAAAACTTACGGTTTCCGGCGGTTCCGCTCTCAATGTGGAAGTTTATTCATCCGGAGCTTCCATGCAGGTCAACGGCAATGCTTATCTTTCCGGCGGTGCGGTCTACTCCAGCGCTTCGGTCAATATCAACGGCAGTGCAAAGGTTTCCAACTGGCAGATCGGCAGTAAAGGTTCAATGACCGTTGCCGGAGGCGCGCTGGTCAAAGATCTTGAGGTTTATGCTCAGGGTAAATTGACCGCTTCCAAAGGGGTTACAGTTGACAAACTGGCGGTTAAATCCGCCGGTTCGGTGGTTATTGGATCCGGGGCAGTTGTCACCAATGCCGCGGTAAGTTCCGGCGGTTCGATGGTTATCAACGGAACCAACCGCAACGGTCTGGTCATCCACAGCGGAGCGGTGGTTTCTGCCGGAAAAGGTGCGATATTCAACTTCGACATCCGCAATATCGCTCCCGATCAGTTTATGATCGTCGGTCTTGACCGTCTGAAGGGCGCGCCGACCTACACGATCACCGTTGCCCAGGAGCAGACTGCCGGAGAGTACTATCTGGCGGTTTCCAGCGATCTTTCTGATATGTCTATCAGCATGACCATCGGTGACGGCAGCGTCAATTACGGCAAACTGGTCATGGATGGCGATGAACTTTATTACCGTGACAAGATTTATTCACTTGCCTTTGAGTTCGGCAGTACGCTTACATTGTCGGTCAAAGATTATATTTCGACTGCCGACCTCGGCAACAATGATATTGACGGCAACGGTTTGGGAGATATTATCCTCGTTCACGATGCCGGATTTGCCGGAGCATGGACTTCCACCGGGGATGAAAATGCGGTCAAGAAATGGATGGATCTCAGCACTGTGGGCAAGGGTTTCTCCATGCTTGGTACCGGTAACGTTTACGCCAGTTGCGATGAAGGAAATGATGTGTTCCTGACCAATGGTTCGACTGTCGGCGCGTGGATCGTGGAAGATGGCAAAGTTACCGGTTACGAAACGGTTGCCACTTTCGGCAAAACCACTGAAATTCTCGGCTTGGGCGACTTTGACGGGGATAATATTACGGATATACTTCTGCGTTCCACTGCCGGAGATGTGGGCTGCTATTTTGCCGATGGAAACGGCTGGAACTACTTCCAGAGTTTGGGCGATGAGTGGGATATTGCCGCTGTGGGCGACTTTAACGGCGACGGCAGAGATGACATCGTGCTGCGCCATGAAGCAGGTTTTGCCGGTACATGGCTGACTCAGGAAAACGGCAAGGTCAAATGGGCTGATCTGGATACGCTGAAATCCGATACCGAAATCATCGGTGCTGGTGACTTCAACGGCGACGGCGTTGATGATGTGCTGCTCAAAAAAGGTGATTGGGTCGGCGCATGGATCGTGGAAGATGGTTCTGTGACCGAGGTTATGGGCATCGGAAATGTCAAGCACGACATCGAACAGATCGCCGACTTTGACGGCGACGGAATTGATGATCTGCGTATCCGTTCCGAGTACGGCGACCTCGGTGTGATCTATGTCAAAGGTGCCGATACGACCGAATGGAAATATTTCGGCAGTGTCGGTGATGAGTGGAAAACCGGATTTTCCGCTCTGGCATAAGCCGGATAAAAAATCAGGGAGCTGTCACTTGCGCGACAGCTCCTTTTTTATTGGTGATGATTTCCGGGGAAGGGAAAAACGACCCATTTCAAGAAAAGCAAGATGTTCTGTAAAAGAATGTCAGTACCATACAGGCAATTATCGTCCCCCTGCCGGTTAGCCAGAGCCATTGGGAATAGGTTACTTGCCGGTGATAAGTTTTACCGCGGCGGAAAAGTCCTCTGCCGCGGCATCGGGAAGGTTTTTGCCGACTGAACCGATACCCCATGAGGCGAAGATGCTTTTTACTCCGCTGTTGACGGCGAAATCAATATCGGTATAGTTGTCGCCGAGAACGAAACACTTTTCCGGATCGATCTGATACTTTTCCATGATGAAATAGAGGGCATCGGGGGCGGGTTTCAGCGGAAAATTTCCGCCGTCGCCGATGTTTTCATCAAAAAATTCCCGGATACCCAGACCGGAAAGGATTTTTTCACTGATCATCTGCCGTTTGTTGCTGACTACGAAAAGCAGCCAATTATTCTGTGCAAGTTCTTGCAAACCCTCCGTCACTCCGGGGTAAAGGGTGGTTTCTGCCAGAGGGTGTTCCGCGTAAAAGGTATTCATATATTGCACGACATCAGCCAGATCGGCTTGAGTTTCATCGTCAGCAAGAGATAATTTCATCAATCTGGCAATACCGTTGCCGATAAAGGAGCTTATCAGTTCCTTATTCTGCATCGGCAGATGGAAGAACTCCCGGGTCTTATTCACCGCATAGGCAATGCCGCCTGCGGAATCGACCAGAGTGCCGTCAAGGTCAAAAATAACAGCTTTATTCATGATTTTTCCTCAAAAAAAGGGTTGTGTCCATGCTTTAAGCGTGGAGGGGTAAAATATATCCTGAAGTTCACCGGGGGTATCGGAAACCGCTTCAGCCCGGATATAGAGATCATCCTCATCCATCGTGCAGCTTGCCTCAATGCCGTCAACAGATTTGACACATTGCCCGAATGAGTCATCAATGACCGGTATTTCACGGTTGTAAAGAGGATTTTTATCCTGATAAGTGAAAGTTTCCAGCTTCCGGGAAAAGTTCCGTCTGGTAACGATAAAGCGGATTTGATACTTGGTTCCGGGAAGGGCTTTGAGTGCCACACTCAGGGTGCGGGTAGGGCGGTCAAAGTGGATTTTTTCAAACTCAACTCCGCAAGTAGCGTAAAAATCTCCCGCTTTAAGGGCGGAAATCAGCTTTTCTTCCGTCATTTCACCGGGACAATTTACCATCACCCAGCCGTGATTGCATCCGCAGTAGTTATGGATATGTTCCGGATCATAAAAATGGGCATCATCGGTGGCAGTACCATAAATCGGTTTTTCCCCGCGGATAATCCGGTGAGAAAGAATAAAGTCCCAATACTTTTCCGGAGAGTTGACCGCTTTTTCAGCGTGAACTTCCATGCCGTGAGTGTTGTTGCAGATTTCCAGCAGTTGAAACTCCGGATTATCCAGCACCCAGCGCGGATCAATATCCCAGTAGCGCCAGAAAGGGTGATTGAGCATCAGGAGAACTTCTCTGTCTTCCTCAGCGGCGGCGGCGAGGCTCTTTCGGACATTTTTCCGCAAGGTTTCCGCCGGGGTATTGCCATATTCTGCCGGAGTTACCGTCCGGCGGCAGTTGAGCAGATTGAGGTGGAACTCATGGTAACTATCCCCCAAATGACCGGCGCTGTTTTCACAGCCGCCGAGCAGGAGGAATTCCCCTTGCGAGTCCCACTCTTTTTTCAGAGTATCAAAGCTCTTCAGCCGGACAAATTTGCGGATACCAAGCTGCCGGGTGACAATGGAATCCGGCAGTATCTGCTGTGAGCGCTCCAACTCTTTGCCGGAAAAGAGCGGCGGCCAGGTGTCATACTCCGCAGTTACCGGAAAATCAAGCTCTCCGGCAGGAAAAATATTGTGATCTGTAATGACTGCAAAATCGTATTTCAACACATTTTTCAACGTGTGCAGCGCGATTTCCGGCAGGGATCTGCCGTCTGACCAGATGGTGTGAAAGTGAAGACACCCCTTTTTCCAGTCGCCCATAAATTTGTCCGCTCCTTAAAATGTTTCAACTTGCCATGTTTCCGGCACTTTTACCGTACACCCGACAGCTGAAGGCAGGTGGTAACGGAAAAGATTGCCTTGCTTTTCCGTTTTTATCTCCCCGAAAGGTGTGCGGTAGGAGATTTTGAAATCTCCGGCTTCCGGGATGTCGGCGGGAACAAGGGCGATTTTTTTGAATCCCGGTTCCAGAATTTTGATTCCAGCCAGATATTCAAAGCTCCATGCGGTAAAGTCGCCGTACATGATGTGAAATTGTGAACCGTTGCCGTTCCAATGCTCCCAGAGGGAGGTCGCACCCTTTTCGATCCAGTTGCCCCAGCCGGGGAACCGGGTTTGGGTGTAGAGTTTGAAGGCGTCGGCGGCATAACCGTGATCCGCCAGCACCCGGGGAATCAATTTCGCGCCCACGATGCCGAAGTCGGCTTTGTGGTCATTGGCACGCACCTGTTCAGCCAGATGGGCGGCAAGTTTTTCATCTTTGACAATATTGAAATAGAGGGCGCAGGCGTTGGCAGTCCACTCATCTTTGGCAAAAGTTCCGTTCCCGTTGCGGAAATTCTTGATAAATGCCGCTTTTATATCCGCTTTGAGAGAAGAGAGAAATCCGGTATCTGCCGGAGATGCGAAGCGGGAAACCTCTTCGGCAATGGTGAGCAGATAGTAGAAATATGCGGTAGAGGTGACTTTGAGATCGACGATCCTTTCCTGTGACCAGTGGCACCAATCGCCAAGTCCGAAATCCAGAATCCCCCCATTCTGGCTGTTGATACAGAAGGTGATGTACGCCATCATATTGGGGTAAAATTCGGTAACGGCATTGGTATTGCCGGTAAATTGCCATACCCGGTAGGGAATTTCAAAGAGCGCGGCATCCCATACCGGGCCGTTGCCCCAGTTGAAACCCCATCCGGCACAGGGGGCTATGCCGGGCAGTTGACCGGAAGGACGCTGGGAATCAGCCAGAATACGGACAAAGTGGAGATAGTTTTCCGCCGCATCAAATGACCATAATCCGGTTTGACACGCCAGTTGGGCATCACCTGTCCAGCCATTCTTTTCCCGGTGGGGACAGTCGGTGGGAATACCGGTAAAGTTGCCGATAAAACTGTTGCGGGTACAGAATTGGAGCTTGGATGCTACGGGGTGAGAGATTTCAAACGTGCCGTTGGGGGCAAAGCCGGAGGCAACGTAGGCGGCGGTGAGGTCAAGTTTGCTGATTTCACCTTCTGCAACCACCTTCACATAGCGGAAACCGTGATAGACGAACTTGGGATGCCAGGTGAATGTTTCGGTATTTCCGTGCAGGTAAATATCCTGCTGGGCAATGTCGCCATGGATGTAGCAGGTGATATTATCCCGGTACACGTCGCCGTTTTCCGCGAGCAATTCACTGTAAAGCAAGGTGACTTTGCTGCCGGGAGCGCCGGAAACGGTAAGATAACAAAATCCGGTCAGGTTTTTCCCGAAGTCGAAAATGGAAATATCTTTTGACAGTTTCGTAACTTTTTTTGCCGGAAATGTTTCAATTACCCGGCATTGGGGCATATCTTCCCGCATCAGTGTACCTGCCGGAGGCGCAACGATTTTAACTTTGCTCCACTTTTCATCATCAAACGAGGGCAAATCCCACTTTTCTATCACTTTTGCGCCATCGAAAACTTCGCCGCAGCGCAGCTGGCTGGAAATGGTGGCACTGTGATGACCTTTCCATGAACGGTCGGTTTTGACGATTTTTTCTCCGTCGGCGATCAATTCAAGAAAGAGCCGGGGATAGTTTTTCCACACGGCATGGTCAAAATTCCAATCCTGATTGGTGGTGGCATTGAATAAGCCATTGCCCAATTCTGCACCGATGACATTTTTTCCGGATTTCAGCAACCGGGTAACTTCGTATTCACAAACTCCGGTATGTTTATCCAGCTGAGTGACCGTCGGAACCAGTACATCTTCGGTGATTTTTTTGCTGTTGACGGTGATTTCCGCCCATCCGGGAGCGGCAAAACGGATGACCGCTTTTTCAGGCAGGCTTTTGATGGTGAAACTTTTCCGCAACAACGGTACGGGCGTTTCGCCGGGCAGCCAGCTGATGCCTTCGCCGTCAAGATTTATCCAGCAGGTGGGATTGAGCATTTTTTATTTTTCCTCAAATTTATAAAGTCTGGTTTCGTATTTACGCATTTTTACTGTGAATGATTTGCCGTCAGCAGAAGTGGGGACCTTTTTTCCAGTGATCAAATCGGTCACGCCGGCGGCAAAGGGAAGAGTGATCTCTTTGATACCGTCGCTTGCGGCGTGGATGAAACAACTGTCGCCATTGGTGTTGATAGTGTCATTGCTCTTCATCCAGATATGGACTCCTGCCGCCTGAAAAAGTGAGCGGTAAAGTTCCGGAGTAAGCTCTGTCGTGGCAAGGACAGTCTTTTTATGATCGGAATAAGTTCTGGTAATAAATGGTTTATCACCGAGATCTGCCGGGATGAAAGGCATTTTGCCCTTGACCGCAACGGCAGGGAATCCGGTGACTTCTTCAATACCTTTTGCCGAAAGTTTTTTGTCTTTGAAAATTCCTGCTCCGGGGGTGAAAATGATTGATGCACCATTGCGGCAGAGCTTTTTCTGAATCGCATTGCGGATCTCATCGGTCAGATAAAATCCATTGACAATGACGAAACATTTGTATTGATCTGCGGGGAAGTTATCCGTCAGAATATCTTCCAGCAAATAGGTGTCTGCCATAGCACCGGATTTGCCGACATTGATCCGCAGGAAATAACTGCTTGCTTCAGTGAGGGCATCGTTTTTCTCGATCAAATAGGGCAGGGAGTCGATGGAGTAGAGCAGCGCGACC
>JAZUPS010000048.1:0-10650 GCA_045605305.1 Victivallaceae bacterium | reverse complement strand
AGAAATTTCCGCTACGGGCAATCATAAAGAATTGGTCAGCACTCCTGGTATTTATCGTGAGTTCTGGAATCAGCAAATGAGTGTGGAGACTGAAGAAAATGCGTAAAGACAAAGCTAAAACACCTGACAAAATCGTCGATTTCATGCCTGATGCATTGGAAATCAAACACCAGAAACTCCCGCTGGCGATCCGCCTCGGCGTCTGGATCCCCTTCGTCCTTCTGGCTCTTGCCATCGCCTGGGCGACCTGGGCAAAAACCGATGTGGTGGTTCGCGGAGAAGGAAAACTGGTGACCGATTCCCCGGTGATCGTAATGAAACCGCTGGAAAAGACCGTGATCAAACAGATCAATGTCAAAATCGGTGACGTGGTGAAAAAAGATCAGATCCTGATAACTTTCGACCCGGCAATAAACATCGCAGAAGCGGAAAGACTGAAAAACGAAATCAACGCTCTTGAAGTGCAGTTTGCCCGTTTGCAGTCAGAGTTTCAGGGAAAAGAGTACAATGGGGGAAAAGCACAGTTTGCCAAGTGGCAGCTTGCGATCTACAACCAGCGCCAGGAGTATTACCGGGAAAGAATGAAATATTTCCAGGAGGCGCACATGCAGATCACCACCTCCAAAAAAGCCAAGCAGGATACACTTGCCAAACAGCGCGAGCGGCTTGCCACCATGCAGAGACTGGAAGATATGTTCAAAGGATTGCATGAGAAAAAAGTCTCTCCGCTGAAAGATTTGCTGGAGTTATCCATCAGCCGCATGGAAATGGAAGCCAACGTCGATCAGCTGGCAAATGATCTGCTGGAACTTGAACACCGCAATGGTACACTTATCGCCGAAAAGAACTCCTTTATTCAGGAGTGGCGCAACAGTATTTCCGAAGAGATGGTCACTGTTGACCGCAATTTGACCTCCTACCGCAAAGAACTCAACAAGATCGAACAGTTGATCAAATATGTCTATCTCCGTGCGCCCTGCAATGCAGTGGTGCATGAGATCGCCTCCTTCTCCCGCGGTTCAGCGGTTCAGGAAGCGGAAGCATTGATCACCCTCGTGCCGCTGGATGAAAACATTGAACTTGAGGCAGAAATCACCCCCGAATATATCGGCAAAGTGAAACTCAATGCTCCGGTGCGTATCAAGTTGACCGCCTACCCCTTCCAGAAACATGGTACGCTGGATGGTGTGGTGAGAAATATTTCCGAAGATACACTGGAACGTCAAATCGGCGGCAATGTCAAAAAATATTACCGTGCAAGGATAACGGTTTCCGGCAAACTCAACAATGTAAAGGAAGACTTCCGCCTGATTCCAGGTATGGAAGTACAGTGCGAAATCAAATGTGACCGGCGCAGGGTGATAGAGTACATTCTTTACCCGCTGATAAAAGCACTGGATGAAACAGCCAGAGAACCGTAAAAGAACCGGACTGTCGCAAAGGCAGTCCGTTTTAATATAAGCAATCAGGAATAATAAAGTCATGAAAAACCGGGTTTCAAACTGCATGGTTCCGATGACGGACGGAATAAGGCTTTATACTGAAACGATATTGCCGGAAAAGGGTACTAAGTTCCCGGTGATTCTGGTCAGAACTCCTTACGCGCCGGGTAAATCTGATATTGCAGGACTGCAAACCATTGATACTCATGGATATGCCAGAGTACACCAGCACTGTCGCGGCTGCGGAGAAAGCGAAGGAGAATGCATCCCCTACATCAATGAACGGCAGGATGGTCTGGCGCTGCTGGAATGGGTGAGGAAACAGGATTTCTACAATGGGGAAATATTTCTGGATGGCTCAAGTTACCTTTCCAGTGTACATTACTCTTATTTGAATACCCGGCAGCCGGATATCAAAGGCGCATTTTTTGCGGTTCAGGATAGCGAGAGGTACAACATAATTTACCGCAACGGCTTTTTCAAACCCGGTCTGCACGGCAACTGGGCAGTAAAGATGTACAAGCGCAACTCATTGAAAAAACGGGATATTGTTCCGGAAACATGGCTTACCTATCCTTTATCCGGAATCACAAAGCATATATTCGGTGAAACAGATGAACAACTTGAAGAAGAGATGCGCCACCCTGATCCGGCAGATGAGTTCTGGCAGACAGCAGCCGGCGGCGCGGATTCTTCCGGAGTGACAGAAAAGTGTGATTTTCCGATTCTTCTGACCACCTCAGCCTTTGACATTTACACCGGCGGAGTGTTGGATATGTGGAAAAAGATTCCCTTGGAAAAGCGGAAAAATTGTGCGTTGGCAGTTTCTCCCTTCGCGCACGCCTTTGACGTGGCAAATCCGGAGGGACTGCCGCAGTTTCCTGAAGGGCGATTGTCAGATAAAGAGCCGGATTATATCTACCGCTGGTTTGATTACTGCCGGAAAGGGAGAAAACCGGATTTTATTGAACCGGGCAAAATGATCTATTACTCACTTTTTGAAAATCATTGGCATTATGCAGATGATTTCCCGGAAGGTGATTCTGTCAAAGAACTTTATTTCACGGCAGAAAGAAAATTGACCGGGAAAATTCCGGATAATGAAGGTGAGATCACCTACTGTTACAATCCTTATGCTCCGGCGAAGTTCAAAGGCGGATGCTGTCACAACTTTGACGGGATGCAGCTTCAGGATGAACCAAACAGCCGTTATGACATAATTTCCTTTGTTTCCGGAGAAATGGAGGAGATCGACTGCTGTGGAACGATGGAACTGACATTGCCGGTAAAGTCAACAGCTCCGGATAGCTGTTTTTACGCGCGGATCGACATTATCCGGGATGGAAAGTGCTACTGTTTGCGGGATGAGATCGACTCTCTCTGCCGGAATTATCCGGAATACCGCCCGGGAGAAAAGGTGGTATTGACGTTCAAATTTGTTCCGATATCATTCCGGATTCAGGCAGGGGACAAGATCAGAGTGGATATATCCTCATCCTGTTTCCCATACTTTATCCCGCATCCCAACCGCAAAGGTCTGATGGTGGAGCAAACCGGTGCGGATATTGCCGACAATACGATTTGCTGTGATGGAGCAAAATTAACCTTGCCCCGACGTTGACGGCGCAATATGGCAAGATATTTTTGACCGAGCTGATCCTTTCATGGTTGAAATCGCTTCTCTGCATAAAAGGATCAGTTTTTCAATCCGAAGTTACGCCAAACCGGGAAAAATCTTGCGGTAACGGCGTATTACATCCGATGGAGCATAGCCATTTTTGAATATGACCGCCTCTGATTGCAAAGAGATCAGACGGGGGGCTTGGGTCAGCAGTTTTTCCGCCAGCGCATCCCATTTTTCAATCCCTATACCCGGCGGCATGTGCTGATCGGAAAAACCGTCATTATCATGCAAATGGCAAGTTACCACAGCCGGAGCCATCACTTCCAGAGCGCCGCTGAAATTTTCCACCTTGCCGCTCCAAACCTGATCACGCATGTAAGAACCATACTCTCCTTTGCCCGGATAACTATCCATCACCAGCGCGTGACCGCTGTCAAAACAGCACCCTACATTGGGATGATCCACAGCATTGACATAATACATCACCTCTTCCGGGGTATTGGAGCGCTCAAAAGCATTCTCCACCGCGATAACCAAACCATATTTTTCCGCAGTGGGAATAAGTTTTTCCAACGCATCCAGCGCCAGCGGACGGATCTCTTCATTGGGTTTATGGAAAAATACACTGTCATAAGCGCCGATGTGCAGAGTGTAAGTGCGGCATCCGAAATCCGAAGCATACCCCATTGCCCGCTGATGATCACGGATCATATCCTCCCGGCGGCCGCGATCGGCACACGCCAGATCATAACACTCCCCGTAAGGTGCATGCATATCATTGGTAATAAATTTATTCTGCAAAAGGTGACGGAACATGCCCATATCCTGCGGTTCATGCAAAATCCGGATTATCCACGGATCGGCAAAAACCAGATTTCTCACCCCGGCTTCATAAATTTCATTCAAACAACTGCGAAGCAAAGCATCCGGGATAGCCTGCCAGTCAAAAAAATGTGAAAACACCAACTTCTCATTACTCATTTACTCAATTTTCCTTTAAAGAATCTGTCAATCGCCCGGATAACCATAAACGGGGTGATTTTTTTCGTACAAACCGGATTACCTTTGGGGCAACCCCTCCGGAGACAGGGAGCGCACGACTCCCTGTCATGGAGCATCAGCCAATTATCCGAAACAGGACCTGTATCATAAAGATCAGTTGGCCCGAAAACCGTCAAACCGGGACACTTCACCGCCGAAGCCAGATGCATCAGCCCGGAATCGTTGGTCACGGCAAACTTGCTGTACTTAAAGAGATACATCAAGGCAAAAAGGTCGGTTTTCCCGGCAAGGTTGAAAACTTTATTCTGCGGCAGCTCTTTTTGGATTTCCGAACAGATGTCACCTTCAGAATTACTTCCGGTCAAAGCGACGATACCCCCTTTTCTGATCCAGTAAGCAGCAACTTTTGCATAATATTCGTGGGGCCAGCGCTTTGCCGCTCCGTAAGCTGCACCGGGAGCGAGAGTCAGAAGCATGGGATGGTAAAACAGAGCAGATGCAGGTCCGGCGATCTCATCGGGAGAACAGGGAATTTTCAACTCCGGCATCAAACCTTCCGGAACTTTGCCACCCAACGCCTCCGCGACAGCCAGATAACGCATGGTCTGGTGGGAAGGTGAATACTCACCTCTGACCTTCGGGGGAAAAGGAAACTTTCCCCGGAGTAAAAATCCCCGATTCCGGGTCGGTTCGCCGTAGAGTTCCGGAACTCCTGCCAATTTGAAACAGAGCGCATCCCGGAAAGAGTGGTTGAAAAGCACCGCCGCCCCCGCCCGGAGGCTTTTCACCCTGCGCCTTTCAAGTTTCGACCAGAACTTATGAGGTTGGGCAAGGGTAACAGTATCATCCACAAACTCAAGCGCCTGATAGAGCTGCAAGGTGTTTGCCGGAGCGACGACAAAAAGTCCGCACTTATCCGGCATGATCGTTTTCAGAGCCGCCAGAGCCGGCAGAGCCATCACCGCATCCCCCAGATGATTGGGCATACGCACGATGATGCCGTTTCGGAAATTTTTAATGCTGACCGGGGTGAAATCACATACCGGAGTATTCAGATTCAAATTTTGACGGATAAGATTTTTCATAATATTCGATCCACAATTTTTATGTATCTCACCTTAAAATACAACCGGAATCGGATTTTTGCAAAAATAACCGGAGATTTTTTTAAAAAAAGTGTTTTTTTTTCGCATAAAACCTTGAAAAAAATCGTTTTGCAAGGTTTATTATATAGTTGACAAGGTTTTTTAGTTTTACCGGATCGATGCGAAAGCGGAAATCCGGGTAATTTCATCAAAAAAAGGCAAATGCTAAATGAGTACTCAGTTTCTTGCAAAAATGTTTTCGGCGTACATCGGCATCGACCTTGGGACTGCCAACTGTCTGGTATTTGTGCGTGACCAGGGAATCGTGCTCAATGAACCGTCAGTCGTGGCAATCAAGGAAAATACCCGTGAAGTGATTGCCGTCGGCAGCGACGCAAAAGAGATGTTGTGCAAAACGCCGGTAAATACCAAAGCTATCCGTCCGATGAAAGATGGTGTTATCGCCAATTACGAGGTAACTGAAGATATGCTCCGCTACTTTATCCGCAGAGCAATAGCTACAGTGCCGTGGTATAAACGTCTGCTCCGCCCCAGGGTATTGATCGCAGTACCTTCCGGCATCACCGAAGTGGAACACCGGGCTGTTACCGACTGCGCCAAACATGCCGGAGCCGGTGAAGTTGTACTGGTGGAAGAACCAATGGCTGCAGCCGTCGGTGTCGGTTTGCCGGTGGCTGAACCATACGGCAGCATGATCGTTGATATCGGCGGAGGAACCACCGAAGTTGCAATCATCTCACTTTCAGGTATGGTCAGTTCCAAAAGCGCCAGAGTCGGCGGAGATATTCTCGACAAGGCGATCATCAACCACCTGAAAAAAGAGTACAACATGATTATCGGTGAACAGGCGGCAGAAAGGATCAAAATCGAAATCGGCAGCGCCTATCCTGTTCAGGATGAATTGACTACCGATGTAAAAGGTTTTGACCAGCTCTCTCACTATCCCAAGACCATCAATATCAGTGCCGCGGAGATCCGCCGGGCACTTCAGGGACCGATCAGCATCATCATCGAAGCGACCAGAGCGACCCTTGACACTTGCGATAAGCCGGACTTGGCGGCAGACCTGATCGACAGCGGCATCATGCTTGCCGGAGGCGGTGCAAAACTTGCCGGTTTGGATAAACTTTTAGCGGAAGAGACCGGATTGCCGGTTTTTGTTGCAGAAGCCCCGCTCAATGCGGTTGTAAATGGAACAGGAGTGATGCTGCAGGAAAACAGCATTTGGACTGCTTAAAAAATAACAGGAAATTATGAAAATTGATTTGAGTTCTCTGCGTCCGGTGGAGTTATCCGACCGGGCGCGTTTTAATGCGGAGCTGGCAAAAATGTCCAGCCAGAGTTGCGAAACGTGCTTCCCCAATATCTTCATGTACCGGGAACCTTACGGCATTGAATTCGTGGAAATCGAAAACCGTCTGGTGGTCTATGAAAGAGTTTCCAGAACCATCCACTACCCCCTCGGCGAAAAAACCGATCCGGAACTGCTCTATCAGATCAGCAAGGCTTTCAAAAAAGCCGGTTTGACCGATGGAGAGATCTACGACGTGCCGGAGTCATTTCTGGATGATTACCCGGATTGCGACCGCTTCTTTGAACTGGAATACGATGAAGGTGCCATTGATTATCTCTTTTCGGTGGAGAAAATCGCTACCTTTACAGGTCCGAAACTGCGCAAAAAGCACAATCTGGTCAAACAGTTTCAGGCTAATTGGCCCTACGCCGAAGTCCGCAAGATCACCAAAGCCGATATTCCCGTTGCCGCGAAACTTGCTTCCGACCTCAATTCACGGCTGGAACAGTGCGAATTTCTCGATGAAGAGGCTCTCGCATTGAAAAGTGCATGGGAAAACTTTGAAGAGCTGGGATTATCCGGAATAATCCTCTTTGCCGAACCGGACTACCCGGCGGGACTTTCCGTATACAGCGAACTTTCCGGAGCAGATACGGTGGATGTCCACTTTGAAAAAGCCGACCATGCCGTCAAAGGAGCATCTCAAACTCTCACCTGGCAGCTGGCGATCGCCCTGCGCGGTAAAGCAAAATTCATGAACCGTGAACAGGATATGAATGAAGAATCTCTCCGTCACGCAAAGCGTTCACTTGATCCGGAGCGTATCTTCAAACGCTACTTCCTGCGCAACATCAAGTAAGTCTGCAACAAAGAGACACTTATGGACATCAGAAACATTGCAATCATTGCTCACGTCGACCACGGCAAAACCACGTTGGTAGACAAAATTTCCCGACAGGCAAAACTTTTCCGTGATAACGAGGTCGTTGAAGAATGTTTTCTTGACAGCAACGATTTGGAGCGTGAACGCGGCATCACCATCCTTTCCAAAAATATCAGTATCACTTACCGCAATACCAAGATCAACCTGATCGACACTCCGGGACACAGCGACTTCGGCGGTCAGGTGGAACGGGTGTTGAAACTGGCAGACGGGGTACTGCTGCTGGTCGATGCTGCAGAAGGTCCCATGCCCCAGACCCGTTTCGTGCTGGATAAAGCCCTTTCACTCAACCTCCGCCCGGTGGTGGTGATCAATAAACTTGACAAACCCGATGCCCGTCCGGCGGAGATCCAGAACAAGGTTTTTGACCTTTTCTGCGAACTTGATGCCTCCGATGAACAGTTGGACTTCCCCACGCTTTTTGCCAGCGGCCGTGACGGTTGGGCAATCCGCAATCTGGATGATAAACCTGAATCCTTCTCCCCGCTGCTGGATGCGATGATCGATTGTGTTCCTCCCCCGGCTGTGCGGGAAGGAGCAGTTCAGCTGCAGGTGGCGACATTGGATTACTCGACCTTTGTCGGCAGAATCGGTATCGGCAGAGTTTACCGGGGAAATCTCGATCTGCACAAGCCGCTTTCCATCATCAAACGGGATGGAAAAGTCATGCCCGCCCATGTAAAACAGCTTTTTACCTTTGAAGGTCTCGGCAGAGAAGAGACCGATTCAGTGGTCTGCGGAGACCTTTGTGCCATTGTGGGAATTCCGGATATTGATATTTCCGACACGATCTGCGATGCAGAAGTTCCGGAAGCGATGCCGCCGATCGCCATTGATGAGCCGACGTTGTCCATGCTTTTCCGCATCAACGATTCACCCTTTTTCGGCAAAGAGGGAAAATATGTAAGCAGCCGTCAGCTCCGTGAACGTCTTTTCAACGAAACTGAGCGCGACGTGGCGCTCAGGGTGGAAGCGATGAGTGGAGATTCATTCAACGTTTCCGGCCGGGGAGTTCTCCATCTGGCGATTCTGGTGGAAACGATGCGCCGTGAAGGTTATGAATTTTCTGTGGGAAAACCACAGGTGATCTGCAAGGAAATCGACGGTGTTCAAAATGAACCTGTGGAAAGACTTACAGTAGATGTACCCAATGATTTTGCCGGACGTATCATCGAATTGGTCGGTCTCCGCCGCGGTGAATTGATCCAGATGGAATCCCGCGGCAACCGTCAGGTGCTGGACTTTTTCATTCCCACCCGCGGCTTGATCGGATTCCGCAGCAAAGCATTGACAGCCAGTCAGGGAGAAGCGATCGTCAACCACATTTTCGATCATTATGAACCCTACAAAGGAGCGATTCCCGGCAGAAGCAACGGTGTACTGGTCAGTATGGCAGCGGGCAAAGCCCTCCCCTTCGCAATCGATGGTCTGCAGCAGCGCGGTGAATTTTTCATCGAACCGGGAACTGATGCCTATGAGGGAATGATCGTGGGCGAACACTGCAAAGATGGTGATCTGGTGGTGAATATTCAGCGTGCAAAACAGCTGACCAACCTCCGCGCCGCCGGGAGTGACCGCAATATGAAGATCGCTCCGGCAAGAAAAATGTCTCTGGAACAGGCGCTGGAATATATTGAAGATGATGAATTGGTGGAAGTTACCCCGAAAAATATCCGTCTGCGGAAAATTCTGCTCACGGAACTGGAACGCCGCCGTCAACATGTAAAAGAGCTTGGATTGAATAAGTAATAACTTGAATTATTTATCCGTCAGTGTTATATTACAGTATTTCTAAACATAATATTTGGAGCAAACAAAAATGGAACATCTCAATGTGCCGCCGACCAATCATGTCAAGGTTCTCGATGGTCAGGGCTGGGTTGGTCTGATCGACCACCTCGGTACTGAATCGACCATTGTCAACGCAGCCCGGGTCTCTTTCGGTAAACTCAAAAGCGAAATGGATTCCAAAGATGTCAAATTGCTGCAGTATCTGATCGCCAATAAACATACCAGTCCGCTGGAACACATGGTATTCACCTTCAGCATCCATTGCCCCCTCTTCATCCGCGGTCAGTGGCACCGCCACCGGACTTGGAGTTACAATGAGATTTCCCGCCGTTATACGGAAATAGACATGGAGTTCTACACGCCCCCGGAACTGCGCCGTCAGGCGGAAAGCGACCGTCAGGCATCGGTCAATGATCCTGATTTCGATGGTTCAGCACTGGCAGAAATGATTTCTGATCACAATAAAGCCAGCATGGCGCTCTATGAAAAGCTCCTTGCCAACGGGGTGTGCCGTGAACAGGCGCGCGGAGTTCTGCCGCAGAATATGATGGTCACTTTCTGGGGGACGGTGGATCTTTCCAACTTGCTCCATTTTCTCGAATTGCGCGACAGCGAACACGCTCAGTGGGAGATCCGGGAGTACGCCATAGCGATCAAAAAATTGATCAAACCTCTTATTCCCAACGTTGCCGACTACTTTGAAAAACAAGGTCAGGCGTGGTAATTTCAGCTTATTACGAAAAGGACTGCTGCAAAACGGCAGTCTTTTTTTTGCAGTATAAAGTCAGCGGGAATCCCGATCCCCTACCGCCATGTAACCCGAGAGGAGGAGCCGACCAACGGTGAATTTCAGGAATAATAAGAAAACTGTGCTTGGTCTTGTGTAACTCTGCAAATACAGCTTCCCTCCCTGCCTCCTCCGTTGCCGCCGACGCTCCCGAAACCTCCGTTCTTTTCCGAACCTTTCCGTACTCATCCGTTCAATGCGCTGCCCCCAAGAAACAGCAAGCCACAGCTGGCATTTTTCCTCTGCCTGAAAAAAATCGCAATTTGTTGCAGATTTTTATCGGTTTGATTTTTTTGCAAGCAAAAAAATGGAGCCAATTATCGGAATCGACAAGGAGGGCAAAGCCCGATGAAGTGCCTGAACGAAGTGCAAGGCACAAACTGATAAGTGAAGGCAACCGACAACAAAGTGAGAATTGCGATATTGGCGTAAGCCAATAAGAGCAAAGCGAAGATACAAAACAAAAAACTCCTGTCCGAGGCGAACCAGCGGGGAGTTTTGCCAAGCTTTTTCAAAAAGCGCCGATCAAGGCGGGCGAAGCCGCCGCGACAATCCGTTTTTTTTGTTTTACTTTTTTTTCGCAAAAAAAAGTAAATGGAGCCAATTATCGGAATCGACAAGGAGGGCAAAGCCCGACGAAGAGCCTGAACGGAACAAAGTG
>JAZUPS010000047.1:0-9906 GCA_045605305.1 Victivallaceae bacterium | reverse complement strand
GGCAATTTCAAAAGTTCTCAAAAACTCTTGCAATTACCTCATTTTTCAAAACGCAAATCACCGCCGACAAAGGTTTTCTGCACGGTATAATCGCTATCCAGCAGAACGATATCCGCCAGATAGCCCGGCATCAACGCTCCGCGATCAAGCCAGCCCATTGCCGCCGCCGCTGAAGCGGAAGTCGCTTTGATCAGCTCTTTTTCCGGCATGCCCGTAACTTCGCAGATGTTCTTGAATGCGGTCGCCAACTGCAGTGTACTGCCAGCCAGAGCGCCGCCCTCTTTCAAACGCGCCGCTCCATCGGCGACCATCACCGGCAAACCGCCCAAATCATATTCTCCATCAGGCATTCCGGAAGCACGCATGGCATCAGAGATCAAAATAACCTTATCCGCCCCCTTAACGCTGAAAACCAACTGGATCATCGCCGGAGAAATATGCAGTTTGTCGCAAATCAACTCGGCAAAAACATCTTTATGCAGTAATCCGGCTCCAACCAGACCAATATCCCGGTGGTGCAGCGGAGTCATCTGGTTGCAGAAGTGAGACAGGTTGCGCAATCCGGCATCATGCGCCATTTTGAAAACTTCGTATTTTGCCTGACTGTGAGTGCAGGAAGGCACGATACCCCGTTTGAGCATCTCACCGACAAACTCGATACCTTTGGCTTCTTCAATGGCAAAGGTGATCTTTTTCACCGGGAAAACCTTGTTGAGACGATCCACTTCAGCAGCATCCGGAACCCGGACAAATGCCGGATTCTGCGCTCCGGCAGCTTTGACATTGATAAACGGACCTTCCAGATGGACTCCGGGGATACGACAACCGGTTTTCTGATCATAAGCGGCTACTGCGGCAAGAGAATCCGCCAAATCTGCCTCACTGACCGTCAACGTCGTCGGCAGAAGAGTAGTTACACCTTCAGCAAGTTTATTTTCTGCGATCGCCTTTGCTCCTTCAGCAGAACCGTCACAGAAATCAAAACTGTTTCTGCCGTGGCAATGCAGATCGATGAATCCCGGTACAGCAGTCAATCCGGCGGCATCGATCACCCGGCATCCGGCAGGAGCAGAGATCTTTCCCGGTGCAACCTGAATGATCTTCTCATTCTCAATGAGAATAGAGGCTTCAGCAATCTCCACATCAGGGGAGATCAAACGGCAGTTTTCAATCAAAGTAAACATTCTTGTGAACTCCTTATTTATTCACGTTAAAATTCACCTTTGAGGCAATTTCCCAACTCCTCAAAATTTCCTTAATGACTTTTAAAATCAGTATCCGAATACTAAATATAACCGAAAAAACGATTTTCGCCAGTAAAAAGTTGGTATAGTTAATGGATTTTTCAGCAAATTACAAGAAAAAGTTGCAATAACCATTCAGATGGGTTATATTATCTGAAATGACGTTTTTTATCGTCGTTCAACAGGAATGTATTTGAAAGGAAGAAAAAAATGGGACTTTCTCTGGTTATTCTGGCTGCCGGAATGGGCAGCCGTTACGGAGGTTTGAAACAGCTTGATCAAATGGGACCTTCCGGTGAAACAGTCATGGACTATTCGGTTTTCGATGCCATGCGCGCCGGTTTCGACCGCGTAGTCTTTGTTATCCGCAAAGATTTTGAAGAGGAGTTCAAAAAAGTCATCGCCGCCCGTTACGCAGGAAAAATCAATATGGAGTTCGCCTTTCAGGATATAAATGACCTGCCCGGCGGATTTACCTCCCCCGCTGACCGGGTCAAACCCTGGGGTACCGGTCACGCCCTCTATGCTGCAAGACATCTGCTCAATGAACCTTTTGCAGTGATCAATGCCGATGACTTTTACGGCCGTGACAGTTACGCCCAGTTGGCATCTTACCTGAAAAATCCGGCGAAAACCGATAAAGTCCGCGGCTGTATCGCCGCCTTTCAGTTGAGCAATACCCTCAGCGAAAACGGTTCCGTTTCCCGCGGCATCTGCTCCGATGACGGCAATGGTCACTTGAGCAAAGTGGTGGAAAATACCAAAATCTACCGCCGTGAAGATGGACAGATCGTTTCCAAAATGGATGACGGAAGTGAAGTTCCCCTGACCGGCAATGAACCGGCTTCCATGAATTCATGGGGATTCATGCCGGAAATCATCGGCGAATTGGAAGCCCTTTTCTGTGAATTTCTGGAGAAAAACGGCAAAGAGCTGAAAAGTGAATTTTATCTGCCATTCGTGGTCGATTCCCTGATCAACTCCGGCAAAGCTGAAATCGCCATGCTCACCAGCCGTGACAGCTGGTTCGGAGTGACCTATAAGGAAGACCGCCCCACCGTTCAGGCAGCTCTCAAGTCGCTGGTCGATTCCGGAGCCTACCCGGAAAAACTTTTCTGATCTGCGGGTAACAGTTATGGCAACTCCATACACTCAATCAGAAATACGCCGCCTTGCCGGAATGTTTGACATTTACGGGGATTTCCTCGTCGCCTCTCCTTTCGGCAACGGCAACGTGAATGATACCTTTCAGCTGACTTACGATCAGGGCGGCATCCGTCTGCACTATGTCCTGCAGAGAATAAACTCCCACGTTTTCAAAGATCCGGTGGCGGTCATGGAAAATGTCGCCCGGGTGACAGATCACATTCTGGGGAAGATCCGCACGGCAAAAGCCCAGACCAGAAAACGCACCATCCGTCTGCTTCACGCTCACGATGGCAAGCCTTATGCCTTCGACAACCGGGGCAACTGCTGGAGAGCTTACATTTTTGTGGAACATGCCCGCGCCTATGAAGTGCTGGATTCACCGGAACAGGCGTTCCGCGTGGCACAGGGTTTCGGAGAATTTCAGAAACAGCTTGTCGACCTGAAAGGCAGGCTCAATGAGACCATTCCCGACTTTCACAACACCCCCAAACGGGTCAACGCCCTTGAAGCGGCGATCAAAGCCGATGCCTGCGGCAGAGTAAAACTGGTGCAAAAAGAGATCGATTTCGTCCTCTCCCGCAAGGAAGAGTGCGGCAAACTTCTGGAACTCAACAAAGAAGGAGCTATTCCTGAGCGTATCACCCACAATGATACCAAAGCCAATAACATCCTGATCGATGACCTTTCCGGAGAAGCGATCTGCGTTATCGATCTGGATACCGTCATGCCCGGTCTGGTGCTGTATGACTTCGGCGATATGGTTCGCAGCGGAACAAATCCCGCGGAGGAGGATGAGCAGGATCTCAACCGGGTCGGAATGAGGTTCGACATGTATGAAGCGCTCTATGACGGATTTATCTGCTCCGCCGGCAGCTTCCTTACCGAAGCGGAAAAAGAGATGCTGCCCTTCTCGGCAAAGTTGATCACTCTGGAAATCGGATTGCGTTTTCTCACCGACTATCTGATGGGGGATGTCTACTTCAAAACCAGACGTCAAAATCAGAATCTCGACCGGTGCAGAACCCAATTCAAACTGGTGGAGTCCATTGAAGCGCAAATGAATAAAATGCAGGCTCTGCTCTGAAATATGGATAAACTCACCACCTTTACTGCCTTTTTCAAGGAAAATAAAGATGATTTTGATGCCATCCTCTTTGATGTGGATGGCACTCTTTCATCCGGCAGAACGCCCCTGCCCGGAGCAAAGGAACTTCTGGAGTATCTGCAAGAGATCAACTTCCCTTATCTCCTTTTGACCAACGATGCAAGCAACTCCCCTGCCCAGAAAGCAGCTTATCTGGCAAAAGGCGGCCTGCCGGTAACGGAAAAACAGGTTCTTTCAGCAGGGAACGCCTTTGAATGGTGGGTCAAAAAGAACAACTATTCCGGTCAACTCTTTTTCCAATACGGGAAACTTGGCGAACCATCTTTCCCGGAGGCAGCAGGCATCAACCTCACCACCGATTGCGACCGGATAGATGAGTGTCGCGGTGTATTGTGCGGCGAAGGGTATTTCGATTGGCAAAAGCCGTTGGAAACGGCATTCAATCTGCTGTTGAAGCACCCGGAATACCCGGTTATCATTGCCAATCCGGATAGTTACTGGCCCTCGTTGAGGTTGAAAGGCATGGGTATCGGAGCCGGAGCATTGGCTCGATTTCTCTGTCAGGTCGTTCACGATGCGGGAAAAGAGGTGACTTTGACCTACCTCGGCAAACCCTATGCGCCGATTTATCAATGCGTGATACCGGCATTGCAGAAACTGCTGCCGGGCAAAGACTTTTCCGACCTCTCCCGCATCATCATGGTCGGGGATTCTCTGAAGTCGGATATTGCCGGAGCAAATGCCAACGGCATGAGTTCTGCGCTGCTTTTCAGCGGTATAACCTCTTGGGAGCAATACTTATCCGCTCCCCCGGAAGAGATGCCGAAGTACAAGTTTTCATCAATTTGAGGGAGCGTTTTTATGAAGCCGCTGATAGCTGTTGTCGGAGCCAACCCGGCTTGGCAGAAAACCTTGTTTTTCAAAGAGTTAACTCCGGGAAAAGTCAACCGTGCATTCCGGGAGGAAAATTATCCTTCCGGAAAAGGGGTGAATTTCTGCCGGGCGTTGCGCTGTTCCGGCTTGGGAGAAAGCATCATTTTCCAATTCGCAGGCGGAGTAAATGGGGAACTTCATTGCCAAGCACTGGAACAGAGCAATTACTCCCACCGGACGATCCGTACAGAGGGAGCAACCCGTAACTGCATCACCTGTCTGGATGAGTGTGGCAATATGACCGAATTGATCGCGCCATCACAAAAAATCACCGCAGAAGAGGCGGAAAAATTCCTTGCCGAATTGGCAAAGGAACTCCCCCGCACCGATTTGCTGGCAATCGCCGGTTCTCTGCCGGATAAAAGCGATCCGGAACTCTACTGCCAAGCCGCGGCACTGGCAGCGGAAAATGGCATTCCACTTCTCGCTGATACGCTGGCGGGACTGGATGGCATCCTGTCGGTGAAAGCCACGGCAATACTCAAGGTGAATAAGGAGGAATTCTTCAAAATCACCGGAGAAGATGAGATTTTCAGCGCCCACCGCTGTGCGCAAAAGCGCTACCCCGGGAAGGTGTTTGCCATAACCGACGGAGCGGATAAAGCGACCCTCTCTGCCGGGAATAAGTGCTGGAGTTATACCCTGCCGGAAATCCAGGTGGTCAATCCCCTCGGCGCCGGAGATACTGCATCTGCCGTCATGTCGGCGCTGATTGCGGCAAAAGTTCCCTTTCACGAAGCATTTTTGCAAGCCTTGGCAGCGGCATCCGCCAACTGCATGACCGCCAATGCCGGAGATTTCAACGTGGAAACAAGCCGGGAACTTGCAGAAAAGATCACCGTGGAATCGATCAATTTGTGGTGAAAAAATGAAAAATATTTCGGTTCAGGTTTCTCAGCATGATAAATTTCAAATTGAGTTGAAGTTCATCTGTCCCATCAAAAGCGGGAAAAAGATCGGCGACTACCATATTGAATTGTACTTTTTCATGCCGCGTAATCTGGAAGTTACCGACAGCAACTTTGGAACCTCCCAATTTTACAATGATTTTTATGAGCATATCCGCTTTCAGACTCCGCAATTTGATTTATCTGCTCTGGTAAGCGAAGAGAGTATGCCGTTAAAGTATCTGAAACAGGCAGACAGTTTCCGGAAAAACACCTACAATAAAATCCTGAAGATGTTCTGTTCCATCGCCAAAAGCGCCATGCGGGATGGTGAAAAGGCGGTTGAAAGCGCCCATCCGCTGCAAAGGTCTGAATTGGGAAAAAAATATCTGCGTGACACGGAAAAACTTTTGCAGGAGTTCCGCGCCTGCCGTCCTGAATCCGGAACTCCGGAGAACTTGGAACTTTTTGATCTGGTGGATGAGTTTCTCAGTATCAACTCCAACTCATACCGGTATAAGCTCTGGGAGTTTTTCAATATTTACGACAATCAGGAGTTGACCGGATTGGCGGCGGAAGTCACCGCCAAAGAACTGGAATATCTGAAACAGCGCAACTACCCATCAATGCCTTACGAAAATGCGGATAACTCCGAGCTGCTCTACCGGGAAAGCACCTTGAAAAAAGCCATGGCAGGCATACTCTTTTTGAATGTGGAGACCCGGCGGGCGGGAGTTTTTCTGGAAAATCTTCTGCTGGGTATCTCCGCGGCAGTCGCCATGGCATTTGCGACAGCGGTATCATTTATCTGGAAAGGGCTTTTTCTTGAAGAATTTTCCATTTCGTTTTTCATAATCTGGGTCATTGCCTACATGTTCAAAGACCGGATAAAGTCCTCTTTGCAGCTCTACTGTCTCTCTCACCGCAACCGTTACAGTTACGATTTCCGGCAGAAGATCCGGGATGGTTTCGGCCATGAGATCGGCATCTGCCGGGAGGGATTCAGCTACTTCAACGCCAAAGAGCTTGATCCGGCGGTTACAACTGCCCGCAACCGCCACACACTCAGCCGGTTGGAAAATGGTTCACTGGAAGAAAATGTAATGGCGTTCCGCAAAAAAATCGAAATTTTCGGCAATCCGTGCCGGGATATTTTTCAGGAATTTGATGTTGACGGCATCGTGGATATCATGCGCTTGAATGTACGTCACTGGACATATAAAATGGATAACCCATCCCGGATCATACATATTTCAGACGGGAAAAATATCCGTCAGCTCAAAGCGCGGAGAGATTATCATGTAAATATGGTTATCCGCTACGGAGAACGCCACGGGGAAGACTCACTTGAGCGTTACCGGATCGTTCTTTGCCGCAACGGTATACGCCGTCTGGAAAAATTCAATAACAACGGGGAACTGGATAGTTGATCATCCAATTCCCCGAAAATCCGAACTGTTGAAGCAATTTGAAACAGCCTTTTTACATGATCTGTTCCACGCGGATGACCTGCCGCAACTCAAAAGGTACGCCGCTGGAAACAACCCCGCCGTCACCGATACGGGGAACTTTTGCCGCTTCCACGCAAAGCATTGAGTGATACTCATCATCCCCGAAATCCGGCATCCGCTTGGACTTGTCGATCCATGGATTCCACACCACCGTGGAGTTGCTGCCGTATTTGTCGATATGGATGATGCGGTTGAAACCGGGATCGACGATCCGGGTACTGCCGCAAGTACGAAAGATACGGTCGATTTCACGATCGATCGTCAAGGGGCCATACTGGATACCGTACTCATTGGAAACCGTATCCAGATAGACCAAACCATCCAGATCTTCCACGGAAATTTCTTCGGCATCGCTGACATTGAAATAGGTGTGCAGAGCGCCGCCGAAGGAGAAGTTGCTCACTCCGCAGGCGTTGATTTCCAAAGACATGGTCAATTCTCTGCCGGCAGTAACGGTGTAGAACAATTCAAATTCATCATTGGCGAACTGCAAAGTCACAAAAACGCCTCCATCGGGAGCGACTCCGGCGGCGGCGACATCCCACATGGCATTGCGGACACAGCCGTGAGAACCGCTTTTACCTTCCGGGGCGGCACCGAACCAGGGGAAACAGACCGGTACACCGCCGCGAATGGGAGAACCATCGGCGAAGAGGCTTTTTTCACTCATCCACAAGACCGGTTCATCACCAGTCAAAGCAAAGTCGATCACATGAGCGCCGTAAACAGAAATCAGCGCCGAAGATTCTTCGCACGTCAGCCGCACGGCGGGAAATCCGTGAAAATCCTCAAAAGATACTCCATTGCCGCCAAATTTTTCCGTCAATTCTGCGATATCAGGCATAATTTATCCACCTTTCGTAATTGTTATAGGGTTTTACTTATAATTTACCATAGATTTGCAGTTTTTCAATGGCGAAAACCTTGCCGCACACTAATTTTATCTGATCTACCTCTCTCCATCAAATATCGCCCGCAAGACTCTGGCGGCAAACGTGCCGCTCCGATCCCTGAAAAAAATCGCAACTTTCCAAACGCAACTGCTTGTAAAAATAAAAACTTATGATAGATTATACTCAAAAATATATTTTTTCAGTAAATTTTATCATAAGGAAAGTTTCCATGGCACGTTACGACATCTACGACGGCATTATCAGCAGCGGGATAACATTATCATCTTGGGACTCCATGTACATCTCCTCCGGCGGCACGGCAAACAACACCACCGTTAATGACTATGGCTCCATGTACATTTCCTCCGGCGGTACGGCAAACAGCACCACCGTTAATGACGGGGGCTACATGAACATCTTCTCCGGCGGCACGGCAAACAGCACCACCGTTAATGGAGACTGGATGAACGGAGGCTGGATGAACATCTCCTCCGGCGGAGTGGCTAACAGCACCACCGTTAATGACTGGGGCTACATGCACATCTCCTCCGGCGGGACGGCTAACAGCACCACTGTTAATTCCGGGGGCGACATGTACATCTACTCCGGCGGGACGGCAACAAACATTGTTGCAGAATCGGGAGCAGTACTTACTATAACCGTTGCCTCCAACACCTATATTCAGGGAACCTATGCTGGTTCTGCCTTTGAGATGAAAAATGCATATATTTCCGGTTACACCATCGATCATGGTGGAGACATGTTCATTTCTTCCGGCGGGGTGGCTAACAGCACCACCGTTAATTTCTGGGGCTCCATGTACATCTACTCCGGCGGGACAGCCAACAGCACCATCGTAAATTCCGGAGGCTCCATGTTCATCTCCTCCGGCGGGACAGCCAACAGCACCACCGTTAATTCAAGTGGCTGGATGTACATCTCCTCCGGCGGGGTAGCAAACAGAACCACCGTTAACCGCGGCTCCATGTACATCTACTCCGGAGGTGTAGCTAACAGCACAACTGTTAATGACTGGGGCTACATGTTCATCTACTCTGGCGGCACGGCTAACAGCACCACTGTTAATAAATACGGATCCATGTACATCTACTCCGGCGGCACGGCAACAGACATTGTTGCTGAATCAGGAGCAGAACTTGCTATAACCGTTGCCTCCAACACCTACATTCAGGGAACCTATGCCGGTTCTGCATTTGAGATGAAAAATGCTTTTATTTCCGGTTACACCGTTAATTCAAGTGGCTACATGTACATCTCTTCCGGCGGAGTGGCAAACAGCACCACCGTTAATTCCGGAGGCGACATGTACATCTACTCCGGCGGAGTGGCAAACAGCACCACCGTTAATTCCGGGGGCGACATGTACATCTACTCCGGCGGAGTGGCAAACAGCACCACCGTTAATTCCGGGGGCGACATGTACATCTCCTCCGGCGGCACGGCGACAAATGTTATTTGGACTCCATGCGTTGGATTGGTATCTGCCGCTGACGGAGCTTGTGTAACCTATGCCAGTAAATATTCCGGAGTTTATTTTGGTTCAAATAATCAACTGCTTTCTCATACTCAATCAATGAGCGGGAAAGTTGTTTCTGGTTCAATGTATGTTATGGATGGCGGGGTAGCAAACAACACCTCCATATCCCCCGGAGGTCGGGTGTACGTCTACGCCGGTGGTACAGTTAATAGTACGACGATTTCAGGAAACGTCATATCCTTCGGCAATACGACGCTAACTTATGAGTGCGGGATGTACATCTCCTCCGGCGGGGTAGCAAACAGCACAACTGTTAATTCCGGAGGTTACATGTACATCTCCTCCGGCGGCACGGCAACAAATGTTATTTGGACTCCATGCGTTGGATGGGTATCTGCCGCTGACGGAGCTTATGTAACCTATGCCAGTACATATTCCGGAGTCTACTTCGGATCAGGTGATCAACTGCTTTCTCATACTCAAACAATGAGCGATAAATATGTAACAGGCTATTATTGTTCGATGTATGTTATGTCCGGCGGTACGGCTAACAGCACCACCGTTAATTCCGATGGCAGAATGTACATCTCCTCCGGCGGGGTGGCAAACAGTACCACCGTAAATGACGGAGGCTCCATGTTCATCTCCTCCGGCAAGTCGGATCGTAGCCATGTCGTTCTGTGAGC
>JAZUPS010000046.1:0-5541 GCA_045605305.1 Victivallaceae bacterium | reverse complement strand
CGTTGACCCGCGGAAAGAAATCTTCCGGCGGTCGTAACAACACCGGTCGTATGACCATCCGTTTCCGCGGTGCCGGCAACAAACGCCGTTTCCGTATGATCGACTTCCACCGTACCAAAGGCGGTATTCCGGCCAAGGTCGTTTCCATTGGGTACGATCCCAACCGTACTGCCAACATCGCTCTGATCAGCTATGCTGACGGCGAAAAGGCTTACATCATCGCTCCCAACGGTTTGAAAGTCGGCGATGTTGTCATGAACGGACCCAAGGCTGAACTCAAGCCCGGTAACTGCATGGCGATCAAAGATATCCCCGTCGGTGTCGATATCTGCTGCATCGAGCTGGTTCCCGGCGGCGGTGCCAAGCTTGCCCGTTCTGCCGGTCAGGTCGCTGTTCTCCGCGGTAAGGAAGAAACCTACGCGCAGATCAAGCTGCCCAGCGGCGAGGTCCGTATGATCCACGTCAACTGCCGTGCCATGATCGGTCAGATCGGCAACCTCGATCTGATGAATACCAAACTCGGCAAAGCCGGTAAAAAACGTTACAAAGGTTTCCGTCCTCACGTCCGTGGTGTTGCTCAGAACCCGGTCGACCATCCGATGGGTGGTGGTGAAGGTCGTGAGTCCGGCGGTGGTCATCCCGTCTCACCGTGGGGTAAACTTGCCAAAGGCAAACGTACCCGCAACCCGAAAAAAGGTTCAAAGAAATTCATCGTTGAACGGAGGAAGAAGTAATGCCCAGATCCATCAAAAAAGGTCCTTTTGTGGATCAGTATCTGATCGACAAAGTCGAAAAGATGAACGCTGCCAACAAGACCCCGATCAAAACCTGGTCACGTCGGTCGCTGATCATTCCGGATTTTGTCGGACACACCTTCAATGTGCATAATGGCAAAACCTTCGTTCCGGTCTTCGTGACTGAAAACATGGTTGGCCACAAGCTCGGCGAATTCGTCCCGACCCGTGTATTCAAAGTCCACGGTGTGGTTTCCGGTAAGTAATTTATCGGATCAATCTGGAAGCAGGCTGCTGCAGTCTCTATGGAGTGCGGCAGCCCTTCTTTTTTTTGTTGCGGTAATTCTGTTGCCTGCCGTTCAGCAGAGGTATTGTTCCATGTGTGGGTAGATAATTGCAAACATGGTGTTGATATTACTTTGCAAAAAATTTCGTTTTTCTTGAAATGGCTTGGAATTTGAGGGAGGGAACCATCTGCCATTTTCGGGAACAGAGTTTCCGGATAAAATCCGGGTATAAATCGCAGATTTTTTCCTTTGTGCGCTTGCATTATCGGTCAAAACGGTCTATATTATAAAGAAGTTAAACTATGTGCGCTCGTAGCTCAGTCGGTAGAGCAAGTGACTCTTAATCACTGGGTCCACGGTTCGAGTCCGTGCGGGCGTACCATTTTTTTGCTCTTTTTCCGGAGTTGAAGTATGAAACGGTTGCTGATTTTCCTGCTGGCGCTCTTTTTTTGCGGTTGTGAACTCTCTCCGCCGGATAGATTTACTGCAGTTTGCGGTCAATCATTCGGTAAAATTTCCTATGACCGCGAACTTATGCTCATTCCGCTTCAATTTGTTTCCCAGCGGGATCTGCTTGAAGTATCGGTCACTCCGCTGTCTCATCTGGTGTGGCGCATTGCCGTAGTCATGCCGGAGTTTCCCGGTGATCAGGAACTTATTGCCGCTGCCGGAAAACTTGCCAAAGAGGAGTTCCGTCTCAACTTTGATAAATCGGGCAAAGTTGACTTGCCCGGCACGTCGGTTCAGCTTGTTCCTGCTTATGAATATGGGCCGCGCGCAGTGCGTATTTCCTTTGTGGATAAAGAGTATGAAAAAATTTTTCTCGCGGAAAATTCATCTCCGGAAGTTGTCGGATTGCGTAAAAAACGGCAGGCGAAAAGTGATATTCTGCTTTTGGAAAAAATCATCGGTGAGTATAAGCGGGAAACGGGGGTATTCCCCCGGAAACTTGCGGATCTGCAAACGCCGCCGCCGGGGATCGAAAACTGGCACGGCCCTTATTGGCTCAACAGCGCCGAAATTCCGGCTGACCCCTGGGGCAGAGAGTATTGTTACCGGGTAAGGGGAGAGCGCTTTGAACTTTTCAGTTCCGGGGAGTCCGGGAGTGAAGTTTTGCGCTGATGCCGCAGTCAACGGGAACGACAGCTCCGGTGATGCTGTCATTTTCAAGGAGGAACATCACCATCCGGGCAATATCTTCGCACTTTACCGCACGGTGAAGGGGGACTTGAGCGAGGATTTTTTCCATCCGCGACTCCGGCGCCCACGGCGGCGGCAGAACTGCTCCCGGGGCGACTGCGTTGATACGGCAGTTGTTTTCCGCCCACTTTTCTGCAAGAAAAAGGGTTAGTTCCGTCAAATCCCGCTTGCTTTGCCAGTAGGCGCCTTTGCCGGGAGCAAGGGCAAACGCATCGGTGATATTGACTGCGGAACAATTTGGAAGATTCTGTGAAAAAAGGTGTTCAAGCAGAGCTTTGGGCGCAAGAAAATTTATTTGATGATAAAGTTTTTCTGCGGCAAGGTCTTCGGGGGAATCAGGTTTGTGGAATATCGCGGCACTGTTGACCAGCAGTTCAAAGTTTCCCGCCTCGGAAATCAGCTTTTCGACCCCGTCCGGAGTGCTTAAATCAGCCTGAATTTTGCAGTGTCCGCTGCCGGGCAGAGCGGCGATAACTTTATCGGCTTCACTTGCTGAGTTGCAGTATCCGAGCAGGATGGTACATCCGGATTCGGCGGCTTTTTGCGCGATGGCGGCGCCGATTCTTTTGGCTCCTCCGGTAACTAAAAGTCGTTTTCCTTGCAGAATCATCTTGAAATTTCTCCTTTTGTATATTATATTCCATTATTGCCCATAATTCAAGGAGAAAAGGTGATGAAAAAATATAAATTTACTCTTGTTGAGGTTCTCGGTGTTATCGGTTTGATCGCGGTGATCATGGCGATCAGTTTCGGTGCGTATACTTATGCCGCCAATTCTGCCAAAGAAAAAGCGACCAAAGCCACGATCGTCCGTCTGCATAACGCGCTTCAGCTTTTGCAGGATAAGGGATTTTTGCCCAAGACCGACGGATTTGTCAAAATTTCCGTCGACAGCAACTCTTTGAAATTGAAGATCGACGGTAATGATGTCGGTGGAACATCTGAGTCAAAGGAGAATTATTACAAAAAAGTTTTCAAACGCTTTGCCGGTGCCATGGATGCAGAAAGCATCAACGCCCTGTTGGATAATGATGGCAACATCTGCGACAGTTGGGAAACGCCGATCTATATCTGTTTCCCCGGCAAGTTCAACAAAGGCGGTATCGATATTATTGCCGCCGGCGGGGACGGCGGATTTGGTGAAGGAGCCGCAGGCGAACCTGTAACTGATATTGCCAAGTACAAAGACGCTGACGGCGATGTTATCTGCGATGATATATCCAATTTCTTCTGAAAAATTGCTTTCGGGGACTTGAAAAAAAAGAGAAATATCGTTATTTTAGGTAAGATATTTCTCTTCTTTTATTGAAAGGCTTTATTATGGCAAAAATCCGAGTAGCGGTTGCCGGTTACGGCAATGTGGGCCGCGGAGTATTGGCGGCGTTGAAAAATAATCCTGATATGGAAGCCGTGGGAGTGCTTTCCCGCAATCCTGATCGGGTGAAAAAGAGTTTTAATGAAGTCCCGGTGATGCAGATCGCCGATGTGGATGCGTGGCTGGCAGAGTTGAAACCCGATGTGGCGATCCTCTGCGGCGGCAGTAAAGATGACCTGCCGGTTCAGGGACCGGCATTGGCGGCAAAGATCAATACCGTTGACAGTTTTGACAACCACAGCCGTATTCCGGAATATTTCAAAGCTATGGATGATGCGGCGCAGGCGGCGGGACATGTTTCAGTGATCTCCACCGGCTGGGATCCGGGAATTTTCTCAATGGAAAGGGTGGTCGCCAACGCATTTCTCCCCGGTTCAAGAGCTTATGGATTTTACGGATTGGGTGAATCAGGCGGCTTGAGCATGGGACACAGCGACGCGCTGCGCACCATTCCCGGTGTTAAAGATGCCCGCCAGTACACCCACGCGGTGACGGAATCCATTGAGAAGGTCAGAGCGGGGGAAAATCCGGAGTTTGCCGCCGGAGATATGCACACCAGAGAGTGTTACGTTGTGCTGGAAGAGGGCGCGGATGCGGAAAAAATCGCGGAAACCATCCGTACCATGCCCGGATATTTTGCTCCTTACAAGACGGAGATCCACTTCGTTTCTCAGGAGTATCTCAATGAAAAGTGCGCTGGATTCCCCCATGATGGTCTGGTGGTCGCCGCCGGAGTTACCGGCAAGGGCAACCCCGCGCGGGTGGAGTATCGCTGTCAGTGGGGCAGTAATCCCGAAGCAACTGCCAACGTGCTGGTCGCTCATGCCCGGGCGGTGGTGCGTCTGGCGAAAGAGGGTAAAAAAGGCGCATTTACGATTCTGGATATTCCCCCCGCGTATTTTTCCATGCACAGCAAGGAAGAACTGCTGAAAAAGTTCATGTGAGGATCACTTGTGAAAGTTCTGTTGGTCAATGGCAGTCCTCATGAAACGGGGTGCGTTTATACCGCGTTGACGGAGATTGCCGATACGCTGAAAAGTGAGGGCGTGGAAAGCGACATCCTCTGGATCGGCAACCATCCGGTGCAGGGGTGTATCGGATGCTGGCAGTGCCGGGAAAGGGGAACGTGCGCCTTTCAGGATGAGTTGTATACCGCGTTTGTGGAGAAGATGAAGCACGCCGATGGAGTGATCATCGGTTCGCCGGTTTATTATGCCGGGCCGAATGGGAGCTTGTGTGCGATACTTGACCGGGTGTGTTTTTCAGCCGGAGAGTATTTCCGCAGTAAACCCGGTGCGTGCGTGGTGAATTGCCGCCGCGGCGGAGCCAGTGCCGCCTTTGACCGGCTGAATAAATATTTTACCATAATGCAGATGCCGGTGGTTTCCAGCCAGTACTGGAACTCCACCCACGGCATGACCCCGGACGAGGTGAAACAGGATGAAGAAGGAGTGCAAACCATGCGGACATTGGCGCGCAACATGGCGTATTTGCTGAAGACCCGCGCTGGCTCCGGCATTGAATTTCCCGCCGGAGAACCGGTTTTGCGGACAAATTTCATCCGTTAAAGGAAAAAAACGCTCTTTTTTCTCAACCCTGGCTTGAAAATTCTCAAATCGGGGTTATATTATGTTTCAACTGCTTTAAGCGGAGAGATGGTCGAGTGGTCGAAGGCGCCACATTGGAAATGTGGTGTACTGCAAGGTACCGAGGGTTCGAATCCCTCTCTCTCCGCCATTTTTTTTATCCTGGGCTGATTGGAGTTGACAACTGTGTACTGGTTCAGCATATTGGTTGTATAGTTGTAGGAAGTCCCGGCAAGATTTGCAGTCAACCGGTTGCCGATGGGGTCAAAGCTGTAAGCATAATTATAGGCACTGTTCTGATTGGAAACTGCACCGATAACTTCGCTGCGGCTGTTGTAGGAATAACTGATCGTATCCGG
>JAZUPS010000045.1:0-38061 GCA_045605305.1 Victivallaceae bacterium | reverse complement strand
TGTGGAATTTACCGAAACCGCCCCCGGAGCAAACGGGATGGACAAAATCGAACTGCTCTTCAATGCCAATATGGGCGAAGAGCTGCGCCCTTTGCGGAAAGTTGCCAGCAGCGGAGAGTTGTCCCGGGTCATGCTGGCACTGAAAACCGTCCTCGCCGATGCCGATGATGTGCCGACGGTCATCTTCGATGAGATCGACATGAATATCGGCGGCGAAACTGCCAATAAAGTGGCTGAAGAACTCCATGCCCTCGGCAAAAAACGGCAGATACTCTGCATTTCACACCTCGCTCAGGTCGCCGCCAGAGGTGATCAGCATTTTCTGGTCTGCAAAGAGAGTGTCAACGGCAGAACTTATTCCGAAGTCCGTCAGCTCACCGATCCGGCTCCGGAACTTGCCCGTATGCTCGGCGGCGGAGATTCTGCCCTGAAACATGCCAGAGAGCTGTGCAGAAAACGCTGAATAATCCCTCTTTCAACGCTTACTTTTTGCTCTGTTGCCAATTATTTTTTTATCACCCCGTACAGGTAACAGAGCGCTTTCTTTACTTCCTGCCGACAATAACGGAAGAGGCCGTTTCATCGGATCAGCACGTTTGCCGCCGGGAAGACAGCCTACTTTTTTTTACCGCCTTTTCCGCAAATACGGTAGATGTGGTCGGCATCCCTTTCGGCAAGAGCTTTGAGTTCCAACTGCATGAGAATGGCGAGCAGTTCTCCGGGAGCTTTACCGGTACGCTGCTGCAAAGTTTCCAGATCTGCCTCTTCAGCTTGCAAAATCCGGTAGATTTCAACGCACTCCGGCGCCAGTTCCACGGGAACCGGTTCTCCCTGACCGCCGCCGGAAAGAGTATTATTTCTTCCGCCGATGTGCAGGGCGATAAGGATGTCGTCAAAATTTTCCACCAGAGCCGCACCATCTTTTATCAACTGGTGACACCCCTTAGCCTGAAGATTATCCACTCTGCCGGGCACGGCAAAGACCTCTCTGCCAAGTTCTGCCGCCTGCCGGGCTGTGATCAGCGCTCCGCTATCCACTCCCGCTTCTGTTACCACTAAAGAGCGGCTCAATGCCGCCACGATCCGGTTGCGCCGGGGAAAGTTGTGACGGCTGATGGGATAATTCAAGGGAAATTCACTGATGACTGCGCCGCCGTTGGCAATGATCTCCCGTGCCAGAGCGATATTTTCTTTGGGGTACATGTGCATCAATCCGGCGCCCAGCACGCCGACAGTTCTGCCCTTATTTTCCGTAACCGTCCGGTGGGCGACCGTATCTGCCCCCGCCGCCAGACCGGAAAAGACCGTAAATCCGCAATCCACCGCGTCCCGGGCAAGTTCCTGAGTCATTTTTTCGCCGTATTTGGAAATGCGCCTGCTGCCGACAATGGCAATGGAGTGATCAAAATCATCGGGCAGAGTCCCCCGGATATAGAGACACAGCGGCGGATCATAAAGATCCCGCAGCGGCGGCGGATAATCCTTGTCGGCAAGGGTGACGATTTTGACATCGCCCCGGTTTGCCACGGACATTTCCATTGCCAGCATGGCATCCCAGTCAAAGTCGATTATCCGCTCTGCAAGAATCGCACCGATACCGGCAACATTCTGCAATTCAGCTCGTTTTGCCGACCGGATACCGTCAGGCGAACCGAACTCATCCAAGAGCGCCCGGTAACGGGCATTGCCCACTCCGGAGATCATATTCAAACAGATGCACAGTTCCCTTTCGGTCATAATTTTTCAAGCCTTTTTTCTTTTGCCGAAAAGCTTTTCCCGCATCTTACGGTAGCGCACCACCAGATAACGCACCCCGAAATAGGTCAAAGGAGTCATGATCAGCGCCCAGGCGATACCTCCGGCAAAAAATGCCGCCACCAGATCCCAGCCGAGCTCACCGAATGCGGCAAATTTTTCCGCAAACCCCAGAGCATCGTCATTGAAAACCTTCAGGAGCTTATCTGCCGAATCAACTGAAAGATCGCCGTGGATCAACTTGTTGCCCACCCATATCTGCACCGGGTAAATGAATACCGCTGTCGGCGGTGTAGTGATGAATGTAGCCAGCACCGCACCGATCTTTGAACCGCGGAAAAGAAATGAAAGCGGCACCGAAATCACCAACTGACAGAATACCGGAACCACACAGCCGACAAACATTCCCAGCGCCCAGCCCCGGGCGATGTAGTCAGGAGTCCCGTTATCCCGCACTATCTTGGCGTACAAATACTTGCAAAAACGCCATAAGCGGTTGCGTGACCGGGGAGATCTTGCCGGAAGTTTCCGGGGGACGGGAGCAAAAGCGGAGAAAAATTCCACCGTTTTCACCGCAACCCACGAACCGTCATCATCTTTGAAGCAGAGATTTCCATCCTTATCCAGTCCGTATCTTCCGGCAGCGAAAAGCTCCACCGTTTGCGGCAGAACTACATGATCGCCGGAAACTTTCAAATTCTGAACATTTTCATTGGCAACTTTGCGCAAAATATCTTTGTACGGCGGCTTCTGACGGGCAGATTTCACCGCCGCCAGTTCCTCAATGGAATTGCCGGAAAGATCCACCGGAACCGCCTGAGAAATACCCAGGATCGGCCCGCCGTCAAGATCTGTTTTCCCATCTCCGGAGTAGGAACTTACCAGTATAACGCTGCTGCGCAGAGCCGGGTTGCCATCCAGAATCGCCTTTTCCACCGGTTCATAGTGCAATCCGGCATAGATCCGCACCCCGTCTTTTTCCACCGTCAAATCTCCGGGGTGAACATTCAGGCAGGGAAGTTTTTCCGCCAGATTGGTCAAAGGAACAAATCCGGCAAAGACGGCAAAATCGCAATGGTACGCTTCGATGATCTGCCAAACCTTTTCGCTCCACTGTTCCCGCAGTTCCCGGCGGCGGGGAGTATTGAGTCTGGTATCATCTTCACCGTTTTCAGCATAAAATTTGCGGATGTCTAAACTCTCCACCGGCACATTGAACTTTTCTCCCAGCTCCTTTGCCCGGCAGCTTTCCGGAGCATCGGTAAAGAGACAGACTATATCATAAGCACACTTCCCGGCTGCCGCCTTTTCAAGCAGCTTTTCCGCATTGCTTCCGGTTCCACTGAGACAAATCACAACTCTTGGTATTCCGGCGGCAGAAAAAAACAACCGGATATCATCACTTGGCACTGATACACCTCCTCTGTGCGTATTTATCATAATCATGCCTTTTACTGTAACTCCGTGACCGGATTTTTTCAACCGGAAATAACAAATTATTTGGCTTATTTGCCGAAAAATGTAAAAAAATTGAAAAAAAGCGCCGCTTTTGACCGTTTTGAGATTGCAAAGCATCCATTCCGGTGTTATATTGCCACACTATAAATATAGTGTTATTGTAAACATCCCCCGCAAGGGGCAAAAAAAATGGTTTGAACTATGGAAAAAAATCCGAAATTTACTGTTCTTTACGAAAAACTGCGCGGCAAAAGTTTTGAAATCAATCAGGAGGTCATGAGCATCGGCAGAAAAGATTCTGTGGATATTCAGCTTGCCGACGGCAGTGTCAGCAGTCATCACGCCGACATCATCCGTTCCGAGGAGAACGGCAAAGTCATCTACACCCTCCGGGATAATGACTCCACCAACGGCACCAAGATCAATAATGAACCGATCACCGAACAGGTGTTGAAAAACTCCGACTTGATCTCCTTCGGTCATGTCGAAGTCCTCTTTGACGGTGCCGACGGTGAAGCCGGTGATCAGCATATCACCCACACCATCGATCTTGCCAATACCGTGACCAATACCACCACGACGCAGACCCTTTCCAACTTCAGCGCCCGCATGATGAAAGAGAAAAAACAGAGCGCCAGAACCAACATGCTTCTGAAAGTCATCATCATCGCCTGCGGTGCCGCCGTTTTGGCATTCGCCCTGTGGACTATCATCAAGGCTTTCTGAAAAAGCATCCACGAGGTTCCAATGAGCGACGAAAAGAGATCCGGTATGCCGGATAACCGTAAAAGAAATTCCATGAATCCCCCCCGCCGTTCCCGTTCCGGATTGGTGTGGACGGTCATTATGCTGGTACTGGGAGCAATGCTGCTCTTCAAATCCTGCGGCGGTGAACAGAATCACGAACTCAATCAGAGCGTTTTTGAGCAGCACCTCTCCCGCCAGAGCCTTGAAACCATCCACCTGACCCCGGTTGGTGACAGTGTATGCAATGTGGAAGGTAAGCTGAAAAAGAAATCCCCCGGCGACCGGGATGAATTTTATGTTTCCCGGGTGATACTTTCTGATAATCTGGAAGAACTCATGCGTACTTCCGGGGCAAAAATCACGGTGGAAGCGGATAATGCCGGTTTCTGGAACTTTATCTTCGTCAGTATCCTCCCGGTGCTGCTGATCATCGCTGTCATCTACTTCATTTCCATGCGGCAGATGCGGATGAACGGTCACGGGGCAATGGATTTCGGCAAGAGCAAAGCCAGAATGATCCCCCCCGATGAATTGAATGTCCACTTTGAGGATATTGCCGGTGCCGATGAGGCGAAAGAGGAGATTTCTGAAATCGTGGAGTTCCTCCGCGACCCCCTCCGTTTCCAGCTGGTCGGCGGCAAGATACCCAAAGGATGTCTGCTGGTCGGTGATCCGGGAACCGGTAAAACCCTGATGGCTAAAGCTGTCGCCTGTGAAGCAGGTGTCCCCTTCTTCTCCATCAGCGGTTCGGACTTTGTGGAAATGTTCGTCGGTGTCGGTGCCAGTCGGGTGCGCGATATGTTTGAACAGGCGCGCAAACACACCCCCTGCCTGATCTTTATCGACGAAATCGATGCCGTCGGCAGATCCCGTTTTTCCGGTTGGGGCGGCGGACACGATGAAAGAGAGCAGACCCTCAACGCCATGCTGGTGGAAATGGATGGTCTGGAAAGCCGCAACGGGGTTATCGTGCTGGCAGCGACCAACCGTCCGGATGTCCTCGACCCGGCGCTTCTGCGCCCCGGCCGCTTTGACCGGCAAGTGGTCATGGATCTGCCGGACATCACCGGCAGACGGCAAATACTCGATGTCCATGTCAAAAAGATCAAAGTTGCCGATTCCATCGATCTGGATGTTATCGCCCGCACCACTCCCGGATTCAGCGGAGCCGATCTTGCCAACCTCTGCAATGAAGCGGCGCTCCTTGCCGCCCGCAGAAACAAAACCGAGATCACTCAGGCGGAACTGGAAGATGCCCGGGACAAGGTCAGCTACGGCACTGAACGCCGCAGCCGCCGCATCAATGACCGGGAACGGAAACTCACGGCTTACCATGAAGCCGGTCATACTCTGGTGGCGCTCCACAATGAGTATTGTGTGCCGGTTCACAAAGTTACCATCATCCCCCGCGGTCAATCGGCCCTGGGTGCAACCTTCATGATGCCCAAAGAGGATACCTACACCAAGAGCAAACTTGAGTTGAAAGCGATGATGGCAATGTCTCTGGGCGGCAGAGCGGCTGAAGAGATCATTTTCGGTGACATCACCACCGGAGCATCGGCGGATATTCAGCACCTGACCGGAATCGCCCGGAAAATGGTCTGTCAATTCGGCATGAGCAAACTCGGCCCGATAAAAATGGGTGACTTCACCAATCATCCCCACATGCGTATTGATGGTGTCCCGCCGGAAGGCATTTCCAATGAAACGGAGCGGGAGATCGATCTGGAAGTCCGCGCACTGGTGGATGAGGCTTACCGGAGTGCCAAAAACTGCCTGACCGAGCATCGGGATCAGCTGGAAAAAATCGCAGAAGCACTTCTGGAAGAGGAGACCATCTCCATCGACCGCATCAATGAGCTGTTGGGCTTGAAAACTGTTGAAGCTGAAACTGCGGCGCAGGAAGAGTCTGCAAAAGACACCGTCGAAACAGCGGAAAACACCGCTACTGCCGATGGAGAGTCAGCCGATGCCTGAGACGGGAATGTTCCGGGTGGACGGTGACGGAAATGTATTGCTGAAACTGCGTGTCCACCCCGGAGCAAAACGCAGTGCCGTCAATGGAACATTCGGAGATTCCCTGAAAATCGACCTGCAGGCTCCACCGGTTGACGGCAAAGCCAATGCCGCTTTGATCAAGTTCCTCACCTCCGCCTTGGGAATCCCCAAAGGAGCGGCAGAACTTAAAAGCGGCGAATGCAGCCGGGATAAAGTTATAAAAATATCAGGCAAAACGCCTGAAGAAATAAGTACCTTATTAAAAATAGAACCATGAAAAACTTCCGAAAAGCCATAATCTTTCTGCCTGATGGCATGGCAGACGATCCGTTGCCGGAATTAAACGGCAAAACCCCCCTTGAATACGCAAAAACCCCGGCGATGGACTCCATTGCCGCCAGAGGTGCCAGCGGTAATTTCCGCACCCTGCCCCCCGGTTTGCCCACCAGTTCCGATGTGGCAAATATGTCGGTGCTGGGCTTTCAGCCGGAATTGAACTACCCCGGCAGAGGACCTATCGAAGCGGCAAGTCAGGGAATTGAACTGGCGGATGATGATGTGGCATGGAGATGCAATCTGGTTTACGTTTCAGAGGATGATGTGCTGCGCGATTACTCCGCCGGACACCTGGATGATGCCGATTCTGCGGTGCTGATGGCGGCGCTTAAAGCTGAATTTGACTCCGATGACGTGACCTTTTACCACGGTGTAAGTTACCGGAATCTTTTAGTGCTGCACGGCAAAAAGTTTTCCGATAAGATCGACTATCAGAAGCCGGATTCATCTCAGGATATTCCGGTCGATCAGCTCCGGCTCAAAGCTCTGGATGACTCCCCGGAAGCGGCATATACAGTCAAGTTTCTGGAGGAACTTTCTGCCAAAGCCGCAAAATTCCTTTCTGCCCATCCCCTCAATGCCGGCAGAAAAAATCCGGCAAACTGGATTTGGCCCTGGAGTCCCGGATACCGCCCGAAAATGCAGCTCTTTTCGGAGCGTTACAACGGCCGTTCCGGTGCGGTCATCAGCGCGGTGGATGTGATCAAAGGTTTGGGAAAATGCACCGGCATGGAGGTGATCGATGTTCCCGGAGCGACCGGATTTCTCGATACCAATTACGCCGGAAAAGTTGCCGCCGCTCTGGAAGCGATCAAAAATCATGATCTGGTCTATGTCCACCTTGAAGCGATCGATGAGTGTTCCCATCTGGGCGATCTGCAGCTCAAGCTCCGGGCGATCGAAGAATTTGATGCCAACATCGTTGCTCCCATTATGGCGGCACTGGAAGGCAAGGATTACAACTTTGCCGTACTGCCTGACCACCCGGTTCCCATCAAATTGCGCAAACACACCACCACGCCGGTTCCCCTTGCCATTTGCGGTCCGGCGGTTCAGCCGGATAAGGTGATGAGTTTCAGCGAAACTCTTGCGCCCACCGGTTCACTGGGTCTGCTGGCAAAAGAAGAACTGGTGCGCAAAGTTCTGGAGATTTGATTTCCATGCCGCGTCAAAGGCTGTCTGCCCTTGCCAAAGCGATGAATTTTCTCGCCGCCCGCAGTTTGAGTGAGTTGGAATTGCTCGCCAAACTGCGCCGAGCCGGTTACTCTGATGAAGAGTGCGACTCTGCCATTGATGAGTGCCGCAAGCGCCATTACCTCAATGATGAGCAGTTGACCGCTGATTGTGTCGATCTGCTTCATCAACGTAATCTCGGTTCCCGGCAAATCCGCCGGAAACTTCTGAGCCGCGGGCTGGATGGGGAGAAAATTGCCGAATTGATCGACAGCTCCCCCGATGAGGAGTTGGATGCCGCCCGACGGGCAATGGAAAGCAAGCTCCGGATGCTCTCAAGAGAAAACGATCCCCGGAAAAAGCGGGAAAAGCTCTTCCGTTTCATGGCGGCACGGGGCTTTTCCCCCTCGCTGATCTTCAAAGTGATGAATGAACCCTCTGCGGAGGAAGAGTAATCTTCTCCTCTCAGTTGACCAGCGCCTCTCTTTCGCGCTTGTATTTGGTATCTCCGGGCATTGACTCTTTACCGGCTTTGATCGCCTTGCGGGTCTCTTTTTTAACTGTGCGGGAAATTTTGTTGAGCTTTTTATTCACGCTCTTTTTATTTTGGGTATAGTAATAATATCCCCCGCCAGCCAGAAGCAGTACAAGGATAAAAATTATCCATAAACGTTTGCGTGCCTTGCGGTCAACAACTGCCGACGTTGAAATGACCTCCGCCGACCGGTCACGGGATGCCAAACCTTTTTCCCGGCACGCTTCGGAGCAGTAATTGGCGTCATCACTGTGGATGAGACACTCATTGCAAAGGGGTTTACCGCAAGCGGCGCAAACGGTTACAGCAGGACGGTGGGGATGATTCAAACAAACCATAGTTCTCTCCTTTGCATAAATTAACTGTTTTGAGCTTTTGCTCCATACAAACTATATCACCGGGGAAAAAGTTTGTCAAATATTTTTTTGAAGAAATTTTTACTTTTTAACCGATCCCCCAAGAGATCAAAAAATAAACCGGCGGAAGTTTCCGCAACTCAAGAGTTTTACCGGAAACAACCGCCGCTTTTAACCGGAATATGCTGCGCTTACCGGATATAATATGGTGTCGATGTGAGAATCGTCATCTTGCTTTCACCGGAAAGCTCCACCCGGATAAAGTGTTTGGCTTCGTGATCCGGCAGAGTAATATCACGATCCAGTTCCGGAACGCCGGGATTTTCCGAATAGATCACCTTTTCATCCGCATAGACCCGGATTTCGGTGATCTTCTCTTTCCGGGTTCTGGCGGTAATATGAAGCTGTTTCTCATTTCCGGAAATTTCTTCCCCCGGCACTGCCCCATTGAGGGTAATATCCGCCTCATCAAAGTTCAGCGCGGAAATCGTATGACCGTTGCGGATCGCTTCGGCAACCGTATCCCGACTGGGCTTTTTCCCTTTCAGATAGATGAAGTTGACCGCCGGATAATCCACGATACGCTGGAAACCGAAGAGGTCAACGGAGACCATGGAGGTCATTTTTCTGCCGCTGAGCCAATATCTTTCCATCTCCGTTCCCTGCCAGCTCTTATGCGGTTCCTGATCGACCGCATCAAAGGGAAGATCAAACCAGTAATCCAGATTCCACGGATGAGTGGCAATGGCAACGCCGTTATTCTTATGGATGTAATCCAGCGCGTTGGCAAGATATGCCGAAACCTCCTGATCCCCGAAAAGACTCCGGGTAAACTCCTGCGTATAAGCATCGTGATCAATGCCGACTGCCAGAATATGATAACAGTTGTGACTGATTCCGCCATGCTTATCACCCCAGTTGAAAGGGTGATACTCCTGACCGTCAAGGAAAAGAACTTTATCATCAGAGTATTTTGCCGGATCAAGTTTACCGTCATAAGGAGCGGCATCTTTGACCGCAAAACTGCAAATATCAAAGCCCATGTAACGCATCATGGCATTGATCGTCCCCGGAGCGGAATCCGCACCGTACCAATCAAGCGAGTGCATGTGTACGGTAAGTTTGTAATTCCGTTTGTCGGCAGCGATCTCACCGGCTTCAACAGCCGGAGGCGTGACCCCGGCTTTGAAATTCTCAAAATGCGCCATCAAATTGCGCATATATTTTTTCCAGAAAGCCAGACAGCGCTCCGCCCCTTCATCCAGAACTTCCGGAACCAATATCTGATTGAGAAAGTAAAGCCCCTTGCCGTATTTCGCCTGCAATACCAATGCTCCGTCTTTCACGCCGGGATCCATATACGAACCAAGCACCTCCCAGTTGCGGTCGGCGATAAAACAGCTCAGCGCCGCCGTTTCCACCTCTTGTGTGGAATCTTCAAAGGTACTGCGGTGACTGAGCAGACGGAAGGTGTTGACCTTTATTTTCCAGCCGATCATCTCATCGGGAGTGATTTTTTCCGGATAATTGAGCAGGGATTTCTCCTCCATCCACGGCATCATGTAACACTTGTAGGGACGGCCGATGAAAACCGTATCAATGTAGCGGTTCAGCAAAGTGGTCTGTCCAAGTTCATGGGGCAGAAAATACGGCGCCCAGCGCTCGTAATTCTGGTGCAGGAAAAAGAAAATTCCTCCGCGTTCAACCCATTCACGGATATAGAGTTCATCATTTTCAATAAAATCGTTGAAACCATTCTGTTCCACCAGAGCAATGTCAAAATTTTCCAGATAACCCTTTTTGGAATAATCGATCTTTTCAATCGCATATCCCTCTGCTTTGAGAAATTCGACAAAGCTCCATGTCGGTCTCGACCAGTGTTCAAAATACCCGATACGCATAAAAAACTCCTCTATTATTTTGCGATTTTTTCACGGATGGCAAACTCTGACGGTCTGGTACTGCGGAAATACTCCACATTGGGTTTTCCGAAAAGCATCGCGCCGCCGATGACATACCCTTTGGGGCAGCCGATCATCTTCCGCAAAGAGGGTATCAACCGGAAGGCGTACTCCGCAAAGCCGCACCAGCAGGTTCCCACTCCCAAACTCTGCGCCAGCAGATCAAACTGGGTCAACGCGATCACCTGATCGGTTCGGCAGCAGGGCGCTTTTTTCGGCGCCATAACGATTATCAGGTGGGGAGCTTTGCGGTAGATCGCATCAGCTCCATTGAGTATGTCGCTGAAGTAACGGCGGTAACGGGGCAAAAACAATCCCATGATACCGCTCTTTATCAGGAATCTCACCCATCGGTCGGTAATTGCTTTGAATTCAGCGATTTCCGCTTTGCCGGCGACAAAAAACTCCAACCGGTGATCATTGCAGCCGGTAGGCGTCCAATGAAGGGCGGATTTCAACGTTTCCAGCACCTCATCCGGCAGTTCTTCTCCGGAAAAACGGCGGATGCTCCGGCGCTGACGGATGAGGTTCATCATCAACTCCGCATCCGGCAACGCCCCGGCAGGCGGACAATCCCCGGCTTTCACCCCGTCAACACTTAATGCCCCGGTGGGACACACCGTCACACAATGCTGGCAATGGATACAAATTTCCGCGCCATCTGCGGCAAAAGCAGGGATCTTTTTTTCCTTATCAAATTCGATCGCCTTTACCATGCAGTCCCGGGCGCATTTACCGCAGCCGGTACACTTCTGCAAATCTATTTCAACCATGCTCACCCCCACAAAAGCCGCACCGAAGCGGCGATAACCAGAATTTGGATGATCCATTCAAAAATCTTCTGCGGCATCTTGCGCAGCAGTACGATACCCAGAAATCCACCGAAAATTATCACCGGCAGCATACAAATATCCAGCCAGACAGATTCCAGAGTCACCCTGCCCTCCCAGGCAAAGATCGGCAGCTTCAGCCAGTTCAGGATCAGAAAAAACCACGCACAGGTTCCCATGTAGGTCTCTTTGGGCAGTTTCATCGCCAGTAGATAAAGAGAAGATATGGGGCCTGCGGCATTGGCAAGCTGCGTGGTTGAACCAAGCAGAATACCGTAAAACCCGGACCAGCCGATGCCGCTGGGTATCTGCTCCGGAGCCAGACGTTTGCGGAGTATTCCCAATACCATCAAAGCCAGCACGATACCGCCGATAGTCCGTTTCATGACCACCCCGTCGGTCGGAATATAGCGCAGAATCAAACTGCCAAGCGCAATACCAGCCAATGCCCAGGGCAAAAGCCGCAACACCACTTTCCAATCCGCCTGACGGCGGTAATAGGAGACCGCTACGATGTCAGCCAGAGCCAACATCCCCAACTGCACCCCCGTGGAAAGACGGGTTTCAAATACCATCGTCAACATCACCACCGGCAGCACTCCCAAACCGGGAATCGCCGTTTTATTGATGCCGATAAGAATCGCGGCAATGATCAATACCGTCAACTGAACGGTATCAAGAGAAGTTATTACATCAAACATAATTCAAACCTTTTTGCGGCTATTTTCCGCACTCAACTGCTCTAATGCTCGAAACGCCCCTAAAAAACAAAAGCGGCGAAATACGCCGCTTTTACATATTGCAAAAAATCAGAGCTCCTTGCCGGAAAGCATCCGGTAAGCATCCAGATATTTGGCAGAGGTTTTTTCCACCACCTCATCCGGCAGAGCCGGAGCGGGGGGATTTTTATCCCAATCGAGGCTTTCCAGATAATCCCGGACAAACTGTTTATCCAGACTCACCGGACTGGTTCCTTCGACATACTGATCTGCCGGCCAGAAACGGCTGGAATCCGGAGTCAGCACTTCATCGATCAGGATGACCTCGCCGTCGATTTCACCAAACTCAAATTTGGTATCTGCCACGATGATACCGCGTTTTGCGGCATAGTCGCGGGCAGTAGTGTAAATATGCAGAGCCAAATCACGCACTTTGGCGGCTTTTTCCGCCCCGATGATCTCCGCCACACCTTCGAAGCTGATCGCCTCATCATGGTCACCCACAGCGGCTTTGGTCGAAGGAGTGAAAAGCGGCTCATCCAGTTTGGATGCCTGCTTGTAACCGGCGCGGAGTTTCAAACCGGAAACTTCACCGGTTTTCTGATAATCTTTCCAACCGCTGCCCACCAGATAACCGCGGACGATGCACTCCACCGGAAGAACTTTCGCCTTTTTGACGATCAAGGAACGACCCTGAAGATCTTTGGCGTAGGGTTTCAACTCCTCACGGGTGGTCACATCAGCAGAGATCAGATGATTCGGCACATCTTTGAGCAGATCGAACCAGAAAAGAGATATCTGGGTCAGAACCTCACCTTTGCGCGGCACACCGGTAGGCATGACCACATCAAAGGCACTCAGACGGTCGGTCGCCACGAAAAGCAGGGCATCTCCAAGATCGTAGATGTCGCGGACTTTTCCGCGGTTCACCAGCTTGATACCGGGAAGCTCGGTTCCCAGCAACGCACCATTGGCTCCGTATTCCATTTTATTATACCTTAGGCGATCGCGGTGATTTCAACGCGGGTCAGGCTCTGACGGTGGCCCTGGGTACGGCGATAGCTTTTGCGGCGTTTCATTTTGAAAACGACGATTTTCTTGGCGCGGAAGGTATCCAGCACTTTGGCGGTGACTTTGGCACCTTCGACGACGGGGGTACCGATATTCAATTTACCTTCGGCATCGGCGACGGCGAGAACTTTATCAAAAGTGACTTCAGCGCCGTTTTCCAGACCGAGTTTTTCGACTTCCACAACGTCACCGACGGCGACTTTGTACTGCTTGCTGCCAGTTTCAATGATAGCGTACATTTTTTTGCTCCTGTTTATATTGATGGTTAAAATTTTTACACAAACATTCTACAATTCTTATAATATATCCCCGTTTTCCGCTTTTTACAAGTCAAGTTAACGTAAAAAGAGGTCTTGAATGACATTTTTCCATCTTCTGCCGAATTTTTCATAATTTTCACACTTACTCTCTTTCATAACCGATGGTAGACGTTTGAAAAAATTTGAGTATAATGACACGTTCCGAAGTGGGCAGCATGTTCTTCCAGCAATTCCCCCGTTCATGCGGGGACGATGAAAATTATATCGTTTTTGAATGGTCTCCGGTGATGGCTGACTGTATGGATATTGCGGCTCGCTTTGCTCACGAGAAGCCGTATGAAAGAATTGAAAAGAGATCGGCATTACAGCTCGATCAATAGCTCGGTTGTATATAATAACATCAGTTTATCTTTTCTTCTTGTAATTTATGCTTTTGTGTGATATATTTATCACATTGTTGTGATGTGATATATATCCATTTTATACAGGACGCAATAGAACAGCAAATACAACAGCAACGACGTTTTGGTGAATTGTTGCTTAATGGTGTAGCTGAAAGCTTGATAATTATGAAAAAAGTATTTGTATCAGGGTGCTATGACATGCTCCACAGCGGTCATGTTGCATTTTTGGAAGAAGCCGCACGATTGGGTGATTTGTATGTCGGACTTGGTTCTGACAGTACGATTCGGGAATTAAAAGGACGCCGCACAATCAATAGCAATGCAGAACGTCTTTACATGGTCAAGGCATTGCGCTGCGTGAAAGATGCGTGGATCAATTCCGGTTCCGGAATCATGGATTTTGAGAAAGAGGTCACTGAATTAAAACCGGATTTTTTCTTTGTCAACACCGACGGATATACTCCTGATAAAAAAGCTTTCTGTGAAAAATTGGGCATTAAACTGGTAGTCAGTGAAAGGATTCCTGAAGCCGGTCTTCCGGCACGTTCAACGACGGCTTTGCGTCAGGAATGCAGGATTCCGTACCGGGTCGAACTTTGCGGCGGTTGGTTGGATCAACATACAGTTAATTGCCATTGCCCCGGATCCGTGATCACGATGTCTATTGAGCCGACTATTGAATTCAACGACAGGAGCGGCATGGCGACCAGTTCGCGTAAAAAAGCGATCGAGATGTGGCAGACTCAGATTCCGGCGGGAGATCGGAAAGAATTGGCAAAATTGCTTTTCTGTGTAGAAAATCCTCCGGGATCAAAGACGATCAGCGGCTCACAGGATCAGCTTGGAATGCTGCTGCCTGGGGTGAATAAATTGAATTATGACAATGGTTATTGGCCCGTTTCCATTGAATCAAAAACTGACCATGAGACATTGGATTTTGTAGTAAAGAATCTTTGGCTGGTGGCGTTACCACCTCGAAAAAAAGGATATGATGTTCTTGCAAATACCAACATCAACCCGGTCAGTGCAAAAAAGTTGGCAGATGCGTCTGAACGGGCTTGGAATGCGATCACGGGACGTGATGTAAAGGCGTGGGGAGAAGCGACTAAAGATTGTTTTGCGGCACAGATTGAGATGTATCCGGCGATGCTTACTGATGAAATGCGTGCTGCCATTGAAGAGTACAAAGATAAGGCATACGGCTGGAAAGTCAGCGGTTGCGGTGGCGGGGGATATTGGATTTTGATTTCCGACAAAAAAATTCCCAATGCGATCAAAGTTATCCCCTGTTATAAAGCTGACTGAGCAGCAAAATGAGCTCAGATTTTAGAAAAACTGTTTTGCAGTGGATTAGCTCAAATCATTAAAAAAAATGATTAATCTATTACCTTAAAGGGAAACTTATGAAAATATCTGTTGTCACAATTGTCCGTAATGACTGTACTCATATTGAGGAAACATTAAAATCCGTCCTTGAACAGAGCGGAGAAGGTTTTGAGTTGGAATATGTGGTCATCGACGGAGCTTCTGATGACGGCACAGCGGAAATCATCGAAAAATACGCCCCACGACTTGCCTTTTTTGTCAGCGAAAAGGATAGCGGTATTTACAATGCGATGAATAAAGGTATCGCACATTGCACAGGGGATGTGATCGGCATGATCAATTCAGGTGACCGTTATCTGCCCGGAGCGCTTGAGCTGGTGGCAAAAAGTTTTGCTGAATACGGTAAACTTGACCGGATATTCTGGGGAGATGTTCTTTATCAGCATTTGGGATTGGTCAGAGGTTTCCGGGAGGAAAATCGTTACCGGGGGGCATTTGCGCCTCATCCATCCATGTTCGTCCCCCGCAATATTTATGAAACGATCGGGGTTTACGATGAAAGTTTCCGGCTGCTGGGTGATTACGAATTTATGTACCGGGCGGTAAATGTGAAAAACATAGCTCCCCTTTATGTGCAGCAGCCGGTGGCGTTTTATCTGGAAGATGGATTATCTGACCGTTATGTTTACCGTTGTTTGAAAGACGAATTGACCGTAAAATTGCGCTATGGGCAGAATCCATTAACTGCCCGTCTGGTCTTTCTTTTGAAAGTGATCAAAAACAGTCCCCGCATCCTGAAAAGTCTTTTCCGCTGAAAGAGTTTTTCAGCGAATCGTCATAAAGCTGAATTTTGAGTTGCTTCATATTTGCGGATAAATAATAAATCATTGGGGCTGAAATCTCTAATAACTTTGTATCCTTTCGGACACAAGAAATTTTCCAGTTCAGCTGGTTTATTGGCTTCGACAAGGATCACGGAGGGAGAATACTTTTCCCAATCCAATCCTTTTAACACAGATAATTCGTTACCTTCCACATCCAGTGAGAAAAAATCTATCTGCGGAACTTGCACTTCATCAAGTATGGATGTCAAGGTTCGTGCCGGAGCATATTCAATTTCGCCAGTTACCCCTTTCTCCAACTGCATACCGCGTCGCCGCTGTTCACGTTGATACTCCTCTTGCGTTGAATCAACCATTTGTGACATAAGGCTCAAACTGTAGATTGGAACTGTCGGCTGCGAATATTCAAAATCAACCAGTGCATTGTGAAAAACTTTTGACCTGGGGCGTTCTCTGCAACACTCCTGATATTGCTCGGAAATAGGCTCTACCAGTATTCCCTTCCAATGCTTGACCCGTTCCCAGTAATATGTGTTGCTTTGGGAGTATCCGTTGTGCGCTCCGGCTTCAATAAAAAATCCCGGCGTTTCCGGAAGGTATTTTTCCAAACGTTTGTCTATTTTATACAACGCCGGTGATGACCAGCGAAAAATACCGAAAGTTTCAGCAAGTCTACGGAGTTTTCGCTTGATTTTATAACGTAAAGCTTTTGAAAAAAACATTTCCTTTTCTCTCTTTTTTATATGCGGTTACTTGTTTTGCAATACCTTTTCGTAAACATTCCGTGTTTCTGCGGCACATTTCTGCCAACTGAATTTGGCTCGTTGAGCAGCAATATTTTCTGTAAAACGGTGCTTCATATTCTCTTTCATAGCACGGGCAAGATCGGCGGGGGAATCTGGCTTGAAATACAAAGCCGCTTCTCCGCCGACTTCGTGAAAAACCGGTATATCCGAACAAATGACCGGGCAATTTGCTGCAAATGCTTCAAGTACCGGCAAGCCGAAACCCTCCATTAAAGAGGGAAAGATCAATGCCGAACTGGAAGCATAAAGCTTTTTCAATTCTTCATCTGAAGCATTGACGACTTTTATTTGCTCTCTGATGCCGAGATCATTGATAACTGTTTCTTCAGCATTGTCCAAAGGCTTGCCTGCGATCAGCAAGGCACTTTCAGGAACCATTTTTAATGCTTCAAGAACAATGGTGAAATTTTTATAACCGACTCTGGTTCCCACAAAAAGAAAACGGTTTTCTTCCGGCGGCATCGGCGGCATTTCCCACTCCGGACCGCCGTGGTAGACAACATGTATTTTGTCTGCGGAAATATTATAAAGTTTCATCAACTCATCAGCGGTAAATCGCGATGGCACAATAATGGCATCGGCACGGCGTGCCATAGTATATTTTTCCTTTTTTTCCCATTTCGCAGCGGGAAGTTCCGGAAAACGGTCATGGGTCATATCGTGTAAAGTAATGACCATCGGTTTATTTTTTAAGTAAGCAAGAGCGTAACTCCCGTAAAAAGTCGGGTGAAAAATATCAAAGCCCCCCTTTTTTATCGCTGAAATCGTTTTGATACGGTTAAGCCGCTCCAATATTCGATTTTTACCACGGAAATCAGCTGATAACAGAAAACCCGGAATATCCATCAGTTCTTTGAGGTAAAAATTGTTGCTGAAAAAAAGAGGCAATTCCCACTCTGAATCAAGATATTTTATCAGCTGGATATGGTATCGGGAAATTCCGCCGAATACTTGCGAGGAAAATATTTGATGGTCAAAAAGAATTTTCATAAGCTACCGGAAAATACTTTGGAGATTTTTGCAATAATACGCAAAAAAAGATTTTTCTTTTTATAAAATCTTCGCCATGCTTCACTTTCAATTTCAAGCGGATCATCTCCTCTTGCAGTGGGGAAATTCAATATTTCCGGCATGTCAAAAGTTTTTGAACCGAGAAGCTCTGCTACATTTTCCATGTCGTGAGTGCTTTGTTCGGCTCCGATATTTGAGATAAGGTTGCATATCGGAGAAATACACCATGCCTTATTGACCATGACTGTGTAAGTCCACTGGAAATCCCAAGTGTTGAATCCGGGCTTTCCGGCAATGACATTTCTTAAAATTTCATTCCATCTCGAGGCTTGTTTGCGGTCTTTGGGGAAGATTTTATTTAGAGCAGCCGGATCAAAATCTTTCAGATCAACATCATAATATTTCCATGCTCTGCGCCACGAAGCCCATCCCCAGACGTGGGCGTAGCGGTAAAAATAAGCACAGTTATTTTCATCAGGAGCGTAATTTTTCAATATATTTCCGTTAATGTGCATCACTCCCGGATCATCACGGTAAAATTCCAAAGCCGCTGCCGCATAACGGAAAAAGTCTTTACACGGCAAGCAGTCATCTTCCAGAATTATCCCCTCTTCAACTTCTGAAAAGAACCAATCTATTGCACTGCTGACTGCGACTTTGCATCCGAGATTTTTTTCCTGAAAGCGAGTTTTTACTTCACACGCCCAATCGATATGATTCAGAATGTAATCCCGTACACTACGGCACATTTCATCCTCTCCGGGATGGGAATCCCGGGGACCATCTGCGGCAATAAAAAACTGTCGCGGTGCAGCTTCTCTGATTGCTGCCAATGTTTTTTTTACTGTTTCCAACCGGTTGAACACTAAAAAAAGCACAGGTGGAGTATGTCTTTGGATTTTATTACTCACTAATCAACACCTCCGGAATTTATGAAAAAATACTGTCCCGGAAGTAATGTACATCCGGAAAACATATTTTTCCAGCATAAGCAATAACAATTTTCAACTATTTACTGCAATCTCATACAAATTCAACACCAGCTTGCCCTTGATATTCTCTTTTACAAAATCCGGAATTAAACGCAAACCATGATGATAATATACTGATTCCACTCCGACGTTGTGCCGCGGCAAATGATAACGCCGGAGAGCGCGGCAATATTCCGGCAATGCTTTCCGATATTCTTCGTTTCTAAAAACATTTGGAATGAACCATCGTCATACCCAACCGTTCTCCTAAAATAGCTGAGCTCAAAAATGGCAATAATCTTTTGGAGTAAAACGAACTCAGCCCCATAATTATTCTCCTATTGCTTCTCCAACACGGTAAATGATTCAAAATGGGCGGTGCGGGGGAACATATCCAGTACCCGGGAACTTTTCACCCGGTATCCCGCGGAAACGAACTCTTTCAGATCCCGGGTCAAGGTATCCGCCGCACAGGAAATGTAAAGCACCTTTTCCGCTCCAAGTTCAATGATTTTCCTCAAAGTTCCCTTTTCCACTCCGCTTCGCGGCGGGTCGATGAGCAACGTAAAATCCCGCTTCTTACGGAACTTTTTCAACTCCCTGCCCGCATCACCCGCATAAAAACGGCAGCGGTCGGCTACCTGATGCTTTGCCGCATTGTTTTTGGCAAAGCTGATCGCCTTTCTATTCAACTCGATCCCGGTACACTTCAATTCCGGAAATTTTTCCGCAAGTGAAATGGAAAAAACTCCCACGCCGCAATAAAGTTCCAAAAGTTCATCCCCGACGATTTCCGCCGCCACCAGCTTGATCAACTCCGGCGCCACAAACAAATTCACCTGAAAAAATCCGTTCCCGGCAACCTCAAATTCACCCGCCCCGGGAACTTCTTCCGTCAAAACGCCCGGTTCTGCCGGATCGATCACCTTTGCGCCATCTTTCCGGGTAAAACGGAAAATGGCATTTTCTCCCGATGCCGCCGGAATAAGTTCATTGATCCCATTTTCCGCAAGCAGACACTCTTTTACCGGGAAAACAGTAGTGTTATCCGCTCCGAAATAACCGTATCCCCCGGAAACCGGATCGGCATGGAGAGTCAATTTATTCCGGTAATGCAGCTCCTGTGAAGATGGTATCGGCGGCAGTATCGCCGATTCATCAGCAATCTTTCCACGCACCAGAAAATCCCGAAGCTGCCGATCTTTCCAATAAATTTCCTCCTGATAAGCAAGATGTAAATACACACACCCGGGGCATTTACCGAAGTAGGGACAAGCCGGTTCCAAGCGGTGTTTTGAAGGAGTTACCACCTCTGTCACCTCGCCCCGGGTAAAACGTTTTTTCTCCTCCGTCACCCGGATCATCAGCTCTTCCTGCGGCAATGCCCCCGGCACAAAGCACACTCTGCCGTCGCTTAAACGGCACACTCCATCCCCGCCGTATGCCAGAGCCGAAACGGTAACTTTTTCACTCTTCATCAACTGGTTTCGTCGGCAGTAATCCATCACCGAGATCGACTACGCCGCTGGCTTTGGCAGGTTTTTTCTGTTCTTCCGGTTCAAGCAGTTCCGATGCCTTCACCCCGCCTTCATGAAGCAGTGGATCGGTAAAGTCGATGCCGTAACGCGCTCTTTCACCGCCAAGCCGCTCAACCTTGCCGGTTTCCGGATTGCGGAAAAGTCCAGGTACGGTGCTGACCGTCTTCCAGTAACTGTTTTCCAAATTGGTTCCATCGGCATTGAAAAGCATGTAATGGTAAATCCGGGGAGCAACCGGCATCAAAAGGTGTATCCTGCTGAGCATATCGACCTGAGCATCAAATTTCATGTGCGCCTGAACCATGCCGATACGGGTCATGGCATAGATTTTTCCGTCATCCTCGACCCGCAGAAAATAGTATTTCTCCCGGTCTCCGATCATTTTGTAAATGGAGTATATCCGCTCCACCGAACTCTCTTTGCCGTCACCGGTGCGGTCAGGCAAACCAACCACCTTGCGCCAGATTTCCGCCCCGGCAGTCACATGCAGACGGCGGTCATTGCTGCGGTACTCATGCTCCAGTTTGTTATGGGAAACATAGGCGTGAATCACATAAGTTCCCTCCCTGCTCAAATCATAATACTTCTGCAGCGGCACAACCACCCGCCGCACCTCACCCGGAGCAAGGTACAATCCGTGAGTGGGAATGGAAACGCCCTTGCGCGGAAGGATCAGGCGGTCACGGCTGTCGCGGATATCAAAAAGCAAAAATCCGGTAAACTCCGGACGGCTCCCGAAAAACAGCGGCTTGCCCGTATCATTGCGCAAAGTCACGCAGGCATAGATCTGTTCATAGATCATGTAACGCTGACGGTTCAACGTCAAGCCGATCGCCAACTGGGCATGCAGCGGCAAAAATGCGGCAATAAGCAGCAGAAAAACAACAAATTTACCGAACCTTCTCATTTTTCATCCTTCCAAGTTACCTCATTTATTATCAAATCCCCGATACTGTCAGGATCCAGATCCCAACAGCGGTAAGAACCATCCGGACAAATCCGGTTCAAACATCCGGCACAGCTGCACTTTGCATAGAAGAAACGGCAGTTCTTACCCCACGGCCCGGTCAAATCCGGTTCGGTCGGTCCGTAAAATCCGTAAACAAGCCGTTTCAGCGCCGCTGCCGCATGGAGGGGACCGGAGTCATTGCCGATCACCGCAGAGGCATGACGGAGCAGTTCAAAAAGTCCGGGCAGAGTGGTCGTGCCGGCAAGGTTTATCACCTCATTTCCGATCGCCCCGGCAATCTCTCTTTCGCCCTTGCTCCCGGCGGCAATAAATTCATACTCCGGCAGACGTTCCTTGATCCGGCGGCAAACCTTCCCGAAAAGTTCAGGGGGAAATCTCTTGCTCTCCCACCGGGTTCCCGGCAGTAAAACGATATATTTTTCCGGCAATGCGGGCAGCTCTGCCGCCGCCGCAGGATTTCCCGGCAGTTCCGGCTGGATAAGTTCTCCCTGCAAATCAAAAAGTTTCCGCGCCAACTCCCCGTAACGCTCCACCGCGTGACCGTTGGCAACTTTTATCTTGCGATTGTAAAAAATTTCCGCACTCCGCTCCCGCGCTCCGGAAAAACCTGCCTTCACCCGCGCTTTGCACAAACTCAACAGAAATCCACTGCGGAACAATCCCTGAAAATCCACCGCAAAATCGTACTTTTCCTTCCGCAGTTCCCGGCGCAGAGCCAACACCTCCGGCAGAAAATTCTTTGTCGCCAGCTTGCGCCGCTCAAAGATGATCCGGCGGCGCACCGGAAAAGGCGAATAATCCAGCAGAGACGCAAACTCCGGATTCACCACAAAATCCAGCTCCGCATCGGGCATATTGCAACGCATCAATTCCAATGCCGGGAAAAGATGCACTATGTCACCGAAACTGCTGGGTTTGACAATGAGTATCCGATGCGCCATAACCTGCCTCAGCGCCCCCATTCAAGGCGGAGCGCCAATCTTTCCGGCAAACCGGCTTCCCGGTTGTGCGCCTGTGTTGCCGCTATATCATAAGGAATCCGGTAACGGGTAACTCTATTGGCATCACTGTCAAAAATCGCAAAAGATGCCCGGTTGTCACCATTCCGCGGCTGACCGATACTGCCGATATTGAAGAGATATTTGTGACCGCGTTTCAAATCCACCGGCAGTTCATCGGCAATGGAAAAATCCTCATCCGCCGCCGGATTTACCGGGCTATGCTCCCAGCAGTCGATCACATCCACCAATCTGCCGCCGCTGGAAAAGGGCATTTTGTCAAACGCCACCGGCACATGGGAGTGACCGCAGAAGCAAAGCTGGGAAAGCTGATAGGAAAAGTTTCCGGTCGCATGATGCACGTCAAAAATATATCCCCAGTTTTCCGGAGAATCCAGCGTGGCATGAACCAGTGTCACCGGCAGATTGGAAACACTCTGCTTGAATGGCAGAGATTCCAGAAACTCCCGGTCATCCTCGGTCAGCAGTCCCCGTGTCCACTGGATGGCGATCGCCGCATTGGTATTGAATCCGCCGGTAGCAGCATTTTCGTTCAACGCCACATCATCGTGGTTTCCGCGCACCGCCGCCAGAAAATTCAACTGACGCACCGAATCGATACACCGGCGGACATCGGCATTGTAACCAACCAGGTCTCCAAGAAACAGATAATGATCGACTTTCGTTTCCCGGCACTTTGCCAAAACCGCTTCCAAAGCGGCATAATTGGAGTGAATATCACTCAGAATCGCATATTTCGGCATGAAACATTCCCACTGTAATTAAATTTTCCGGCGGATCACCCGCCCATATAAAACCAAAAAAACAGGAACATCCTGACCGCTGTAAGCCGGATTCTGTACCGCCCGAAGGACGGCGGCAATCATCTGTCTGTGCGACCAGAACCCGGAGTTCATAACGCCGCGAGCAACGGCTCACTCCCTATTTGGTCTTGCTGCGGGAGGAGTTTACAAAGCGGTGAAGTTCTCACTTTCACCCGGTGGCCTCTTACCCCACCCTTTCACCCTTACCACCCTTTCAGATGGCGGTCTGCTCTCTGTTGCACTGGTCTTTCCGTGGAATATCGTCCACGGCACCCCTCTTTTCAAAGGGGCTCCCTGCTCTGTGCAGTCCGGACTTTCCTCAACGGCGATAAAACGCCGCCGCGACTGCCCGCGCCCAAAATGTTCCTTATATTTAATATACTCATACAACCGCAAATATTCAAGAAAAATTCCGTAAATCTTCGCTATATAATCAAATCAGCTTGCTTTAACGGGATTGCGGTGGTATATTTACGGGAAATTCAAGGAGACAATCTTTCATGCTGACCAGAAAAAAAATCATTTTCACCACTTTTTTCACCGCCATTGCCGTGCGGGCACTCTTTGCCGTTTCCTTTGCCAACTCATTTTTTGCCAGTTACCATCTGGTTCCCGGTCTGGATATGGAGACGCTCCTGCGCTTTTCCCAGTGGCAACCCGGCGGAGAAATACCTCCATTTTTCACCTTTCACCGCCTATGGCTCTTTCTGGTGTGGCTGATCAACGGCAAAACCCACTGTGTCTGGGCAACTTTCATCCTCCAAACTCTGCTGGGGGCCGCCGGAATCGCCGCCCTGACCGATTCAGTTCTGAAGTTGTCCCGCTGCCGGAAAGCGGCACTTGTCACCGGAATCGCCGCAGGGATATATCTGCCGCTGATGGTTTATGAATTTTCCATTCTGCAGGAGACATTCATGGTCAATTTCGCCCTGATTTTCTTCTGGGCATCACTGAATATCCTGCACAAACGCTTTTCCCTTTCCGCCGGAATAATCTTTGCCGTCAGTGCCTTTGCCGCCCTTGCCGGAAGACCGGCAGCGGTGATCTTCGCCGCAGTCATGCTCATTTGCTGTGCTTATCACGCCCACAAGCGGAAAATGCTGAAGAAGTTCATTCCTTCAGTTGCTCTGCTCTTTTTCCTTCTCGGCGGCGCCGCCTTTTTCAACTACCTCTCTTTCGGTGCGCCGACCCCATTTTACATGGTGCTGGATTACACGGTCGAATACAACACCTCTGTCACTCCGGGAGCGGAAAAAAGTTCCGAACTTGACGGCTTGCTCCTCTCGGCAAAAAACGCCTTTACCCGGCTGCCGAAGCTGATCAAAACCGGCGAATTGCCCGAAAATCAGAACATCTATTTCTGGTGCGAAAAGATACCCTCATTCCATTTTCTCCTCTCCCCTGGCCTGCTGATCCCCTGCGCGGCGGCGGGGATCATGATCATTTTGCTTACCGGAAGATGGAAAACCCGTTACGGTCTATTGCTCATTCCCATTCTGACCATGGCTCTGCCCCTTTGTGCCAGAGAGGTCATCGGACGCTACCGGCTGATGCTGGTGCCGTACTTCTTTATGGCTGCCGCCTGCGGAGCAGTGATCTATTTGCGCCTCAAAGCTCCCAAACAGCGGGCTCTGGCTCTCTGCGGAGCGGGGTTCGGCGCACTTTTTGCCATCTGGCACGGCGATGTGCCGGAAAAAATCCGCCTTGCCGACTGCGGAGCTTACGCCATTGCCGCCGCCCGCACTCCCGGTGCCGCTCCGGAAAAGGTCATCAATGAACATCTTCTCTACTGGGAAATGAGCCGTTTCCGTTCCCCGGTCGCCTTCAACATGCTTATGGATCAACTGCTCCGTTTCCGGAAAACCGCCGAACTCCGTGCCGTTGCGGTTCAGGCTCTGAACTCCTCTGCCATCGACCCTGACGAAGTTTACTACTTTGCCGCATGGAGTTACGCGCTGGAAAATCAGCCGCAAAAAGTCTGGGAAAATCTGGTAAAAATCAAAAAACTTTCTCCCGAAAAACAGCAAAACGCGATTATGCTGCTCAATGATACCAAAAAGATGTTGAATAACATGCAAAAGTGAAGTATATTATGTAGATAATACAGCCAATATGCAAGGAGAAATTGAAAATCATGAGTGAAAAATTTTATGTAACCACCCCCATTTACTACGTCAATGACCGTCCCCATATCGGTCACGCTTACACCACGGTGCTGGGCGACGTGCTGGCAAGAAGCCACCGCTCCTTTTCCGATCCCACCTTCTTCCTGACCGGAACCGATGAACACGGTCAGAAAGTTCAGCAGGCGGCGGAAAAACGGGGCGTCGATCCTCTGACCCACTGCAATGAAACCGTGGTACGCTTTCAGGAGTTGTGGCAGAAACTCGGTATCACCAACGACTACTTTATCCGCACCACCGAAGCGAACCACAAAAAAATCGTTGCCAAAATCATGCAGGATCTCTACGACCGGGACGAAATTTACAAAGCCGATTACACCGGCTGGTACTGCGTCGGCTGTGAACGCTTTTTCACCGAAAAAGATCTGGTTGACGGCAAATGTCCCGACTGCGGCAGAGAGGTCAACGCCATTACCGAAAGCAACTACTTTTTCCGCATGAGCAAGTATCAGGATTGGCTGATCGATTACATCCAGACCCATCCGGATTTCATCCTCCCGGCGTTCCGCGCCAATGAAACCCTCGGATTCCTCAAAAAACCCCTCGGCGATCTCTGCATCAGCCGCCCGAAATCCCGTCTGGCATGGGGTATCGAACTGCCCTTTGATCCGGAATATGTCTGCTATGTCTGGTTCGACGCTCTGATCAACTACATTTCAGGTGTCGGTTACGGTTCAGATGATGAGAAGTTCAACGCCTGGTGGCCCGCAAGCTGTCACCTCATCGGCAAAGATATTCTCACCACCCATACCGTCTACTGGCCCACCATGCTCAAAGCCATCGGTCTGGAAATGCCCAAAACCATCTTCGCCCACGGCTGGTGGCTCACCGGAAACTCCAAGATGAGCAAATCTCTGGGCAACGTGGTCAACCCCATGGATATGATCGAGCGCGCCGGAGTGGATGCTTTCCGCTACTTCCTGCTGGCGGAAATGAGTCCGGGCAACGATGCCAACTTCAGCGAAGACGGCTTTATCGCCCGCTACAACAGCGATCTTGCCAATGACCTCGGAAACCTGCTTTCCCGGGTCAGCAAACTGACTACCCGCGCCACCGGCGGTGAAATTCCCGCTCCCGGCGCCGTCACCGCCGATGATGCTGAACTGGCAGAGGCTGTTGCCAATGCCGTTACGGTAATGGAAGAGTGTCTGAAAAGCTACAAACTCGATCAGGGTATCGATGCCGCGCTCAATGCTGTCCGTGCCGGAAACCGTTATCTGGAAAAATGCGCTCCCTGGACTCTGGCGAAAAACGGCGAAACAGAACGGCTCAACAGCGTTCTTCACAACGCCGCCGATGCCCTCTGCCACGTCGCCGTCCTCCTTGCCCCGGTCATGCCGGAAAAAATGGCGGAACTGCTGGCGGTACTGGGCGCTGATAAAGCCGGTATCAACGGAATATCTGACCTGAAGAACTTCAAAGGCGTTGCCGGATTGACCATGAAAGAGGCTGCTCCCCTCTTCCCCCGTATCATCGTAGATGAAGAGGAGAAAAAACAGCCCGCCGCCAAACCGGAAAAGAAAGCCAAAGCGGAAAAAACTCAGGAGAAAAAAGCTGAATCCGCTCCCGCAGAAGGCGTGGTAACTATTGATGAGTTCTTCAAAACCCAGCTGAAAACAGCCAAAGTTCTGACTGCGGAAAAAGTTGAAGGCGCTGACAAACTGCTCAAACTTTCCATCGAAGTCGGCAGTGAAACCCGTCAGCTGGTTGCCGGAGTTGCCCAGTTCTACTCCCCCGAAGAGATCGTCGGCAAAACCATCGTGATCGTGGCAAATCTGAAGCCTGCCAAAATCCGCGGTATCGAATCTCAGGGTATGCTCCTTGCCGCCAAAGACGGCAGCAATCTCAAACTGGTGACTGTCGATGGCGATATGCCTTCAGGTGTCAGCATCGGTTGATGATAAGTCATTCATACCGGAGCTGTTGCGAAAGTAACAGCTCCGTTTTTTTATAAAAATGCCGGAAAGATAAATTTCATAAGCCCGGAAGTGATCATTCAGAATGAATCTGATTCACGCACCAGTCCGCGGTAGAGTTTGAAAATATCCGATGCGGAAACAAAGCCCATGAATTTACCGTGGCGGCTTTTTACCGGCAGATGATCCAGTGATGAATTTTCCAGCAATGTCATTGCCCGGGCAAGATCATCATCTTCATCAAGAACAGTTCTGGGAGATTCCATCAGGTCAAAAACCAGCATGGTTTCAGCAAACTGGGGGTCAAACAGCACCGGAGTGATCTGTTCCAGACGGACGATACCGATCAAACTCCCGCCATCATCAAGCACCGGAAAAAACTCCGCTTTAGGGGAAGATTCGATCACCTCCCGGAGCCGGCGCATGGATAACTCAGGAGCAAGGGAGGTGTACTCCGGCGTGATGCACACCCGCACAGAAAGAGTACGGAGCATCGCCTGATCCCGGTCATCGGAAAGCAGATCCGATTCCGCCAGAGCTTTGCGGTAGATCGAATGAGGTTCAAAAAAGCGGGCTATCGCATGGGACAAGCTGGAAACGATCATCAACGGAACCAGCAGAATATAGCTGTATGTCACCTCGGCGATAAGAAATACTCCGGTCAACGGCGCCCGCAGAACAGCAGAAAAAACGCCGCACATGCCGATCACCACGAAGTTCTCCTCCTGCAAAGAGATGATCCCGGTCAGATTCACCAGCCGGGCAAAGGCAAATCCGGCAAATGCTCCGACGAACATGGATGGGGCAAAGATACCGCCGTCGCCGCCGGACTCCACGGTCAGTGCTGAAACTGCCGCTTTCAACACCACCGCCGCCCCCACGATCAATGCCAAAGCCAGCGGCAGCGGCAAACCATCCAGAAACGGGCAGGATTTGAGCAGCGATGTCATATCCCCATTGTAAAGCCGGGTTATAAAAAAGTATCCCTGACCCCGGAGAACCGGAAAAACCGCCAGTACGACACAAAGCAAAGCTCCCCCCGCAAAAACTCTCCGCCACGGAGCAGAAAGGTGTTTTTTCAGCAATCCCGTCAGATAATAGACACTTCTGATCACAAACACCCCCACGAATGCACAAAATATACTGCAGAGGAAATAGAATGGTATCGCCTCAAGGCGCCAATCAGGATTGACCACAAACAACACCTGTTCATGATGAAAAAATGCCCGGGAAACCACCATTGCCACCGCACTGGAAATCAGCATCGGTATCAGTGCCGCCACACTGAATTCCGGCAATAAAACCTCAATGGCAAAAAGCACTCCGCCAATGGGACTTTGGAAGATCGCAGAGATCGCCGCCGCCGCACCGCAACCGATCATCAGCATCTTCTGACGGCGGTCGATACCGAGAAAAGCTCCCGTATTGGAGCCGATCGCAGCGCCGGTCAGCACACTGGGAGCTTCCAAACCGGCAGAACCGCCCAGACCGACTGAAACGGCACTGGAAATTATATGGGTAAAGGTATCCCGCAGAGGAATACCGGTCCGGCGGCGGTTGAGCGCCAAAATCAACGGACTCAAGCTCTTGGCATAACGGTTGCCGCCGATGGAGCGTTGAATAAAGTAAGATATGATAATACCGATCAATGGCAGCAGAAAAAAGAGTATCTTCCATACCGGATAACCGCTCCCGGTAAGAAGCAAAGCATATTTTTCAAGTTGAGCCACCAGAAAATGCAGCAGTGCCGCGGCAACCGCCGCCGCTGCTCCCACCAGCATGGCTACCGGCACGATCCGGGAACGGGAACCCCAACGTTCCTCCCACCCTTTCCGCAGTTTCAGCACCGATCTGCGGCGCAGTTTCAGCCAGAATTTCCCCATAATCAACAACTCCATATATGATCGAGGTAATTGCCATAGTCAACGGAGGTAATTGCAAAAGCCAATCAAAAAAGAGATTGAAAAAAACCATTGATGATCTGAAAACGCCCCGCTTTCAGATCGCAACGGGAATTTTCAAGAATTTTTGAAATCACCTCAACGACACAAAAAAAACAGCAGACTTATAATATACTGCACAGTAGGTGTTTTTGCAAGTTTTACCGGAGTATTTTATTCCCCCATTCGGATAACGGTACAATCATCCAGCGTAAACCGGGGCGTTTCAGCAAAGGTAAAAAATGTTTGATCTGCCTGAGAAACCGTTTGGAGAAAAAGTTCCAGATTCCGGTCATCCAATTCCCCGGTCACATCATCAGCAAGCACCGCCAGCGGTGCCGGAGAATTTTTCCGCACCACCTGAAACTCCGCCAGTTTCATCAAAAGCGAAATCAGACGCAGCTGTCCCGTTGAACCGTAAGTCCGCAGAACTTTATCATTGAAAATCAATTCAAACTCATCCAGCTGCGGCCCGCAAAGCGTGCATTGACGGCGCAATTCACTCTCCCGGCGGCTCGCCAGCAGCGCCCGGTATCCCGCCGGATCACCCGGCGTATCGCTGCGGTAAACGATCCGGAAACTTCCCCTGCCGCCCAGCAATTCCTGCACCGTTTCCCCGATGATCTGACTGTAAAATTTCCGCCTTTCTGCGATAAAGGGCGCCTGTTCCGCCAGCTCCTCCTCAAATGCCCCCGCCGTTGCCGGGGCGAATTTCAATGCCCGGTTGCGCTGATTCAGCGCCCGGTGGTAACGGGAGAGGCGCAAAAGGTATTCCGGTTCAGTTTCCGAAATGAGAATATCAAAAAATCTCCGGCGGCACCCGGAGGTTCCGGCAGTTATTTCACGGTCTTCCGGCGCAAATACCACCGTATGAAACTCCCGGATGAAGTCACTGCTCCGCCTGACCGGTTCATTGTTGACGAATAATCTCCGTTTGCCGGATAGTGACTCGGTTATCAGGAGCGTTTCGGGGCGTTTTTTACCGACAAGCTGTACCGAAATAACAAACTCCCGCGCCCCGATACGGATCATCTCCCGGGGCGGAGAACCCCGGAAAGAGCGGAGCAGACTGGCAAAGCCGATGCTCTCCAGAAGATTGCTCTTGCCAGAACCATTTGCCCCCTGAAAGATCACGTTCCGGGTATGAAAAACCAATTTCCGCGACTCAAAGTTGCGGAAATTGGTCAATTCTATGGATCGGATAACCACTTTTTACTTTTTACGGATAGGCATGATGATGTAAAGGAAACCTTCTCCCGCTTCGATCGCCACCGGACTGAGCGGATCATTGAGCTTGAATCTCACCATATCCGCATCCGTGTTGCGCAGGGGATCCGCCAGATAAGCCGGGTTGAAGGAAACTTCAAAAGGTTCTCCCTCAAAGGCAGTTTCCAGCAAGTCACTTCCTTCACCGACATCGGAATTGGATGCCTGCAGCTGCAGCTGATTATCCGCAAAACGGAGAATGATGGAGTTGCTGGTATTGGCAACCATCAGCGCCACGGTTTCGATCTTGGCAAGCAGTGCGCCCACGGGCAATTCAACTTCACAAGCGAATTTTCCCGGCACCACCTGACGGTAATTGGGGTAAGCACCTTCGATCAATTTGCTGGTCAAAGTAACCCCGGCACAGCAGAAACGGCAATGTTTCTCACCAATTTCGATGGTCATTACTTCGTCACCTTCCAGCTGACGGCGCAATTCAGCCATAGCTTTCAGAGGAATGATCGCATCGCCTTCACCGGTAACTGATTCCGGAGAAGCCTCCTGCATCGCCATGCGTTTGCCATCGGTAGCGACCAGAGTCATCACCGTATCGCGCAAGCTCAAAAGCACTCCGGTCAACACTTTGCGGGAATCATCCACACTTACCGCGTAGGTGATCGAACCGATCATCCGCTTGAAAAGAGACTCTTTGATGCGGATGGTACGCACCGGTTTGACTCCGGTATCTTCAGGGAAGTCCGCCGCCGCCAAACCGAAAAGAGTGAATTTGGCAGTACCGCAGACGATCTTCGCCTGATCATTTTCATTGATGATGAACTCAACTTTTTCAGCGGAAAAACTGCCGATCAGTGAAGAGAGTTTTTTCGCCGGCAAAGTGGTGACACCGGGTTCGGCGATCTCTGCTTCAACGGTGGTAACCAGACGCAGTTCCATATCCGTGGAACAGAGTTCCAAAGTATCATCGGCGGCTTTGATCAACACATTTCCCAAAAGCGGGATCATGGAACGTGAACCACTGATGTTGCTGACCCGCTGCAATGCCTTCTGCAGCTTCTGACGGTCTACTGTAAATTGCATAATCTTAATCTCCTGTTTGTACACTGCTTTATTAAATCGGAGTAATATAACCCTATTTCCGGCGCTTTTCCACTAAAATTCAGAAAATTTATGAAAAAATTTCAATCAAACGCCAGATGGTAGAGTTCGCACTCCAAACCGTGAGTCAATGCTGCTGCCAGTTCACATGCCAGCGCCTGATCGGGTTTGCTCCCGGCGCAGGATTCCAGAAAGTCAAAAATATCCGGCAGCGTGAGGCAGCAGGGCAATTCTCCGGGGTGGCGCAACGCTCCGCTGACAGCTTTGCGTGCCTCTTCCAGAGCATTTCCGGCGCTGTAAAGCAATGGTTCTATCTCCAACTCAGTCACCGGCATGGATAAGTTCCGCACCCGCACAAAGGGTTTGAGGAAAAAGAAAAACCGCACACTGGGAAAGAGCGTGGTTATGCCGTTTATCCGCAGCACTCCCTCATCCACCAGCTGTTTCGGCGCCGCCGGAAGCAATCCATAAATATCTTTGCGCGTAAGGGTCTGCCGGGGGATGCCGGGAAGAAACTCATCACTTTTTATCACGTCATCTTCAGCCATGTCACGCTCGTAATGGCGTGCAACTTCCAAAAGCAAATGGGGGGATGCCGCTGAAAAATCCAGCTTTTTCATCGCTCCGGCAACTGCCTTTGCGATCCGCGCCGTCCGCTCCGGGGAACAGCCCAGATGTGCCGACAGCACCCCGGCAACGGTCAACTCATCGGTCTGGATACGCAGCTGCGCCTCACAGCAGTTACGGCGGAAAACGTGAGCAACTTCCGGGAATCCGATACTCTCCAGCAGACGGATCACCGCCGCATCCACTTCACTCTGACTGAATGTGCCATCCAGCCGGGGGGAGTTGAGCAAGGTGTACTCCAATGCCAGCACGATCTCCTCTGACATGAAACTCTCTTCGCGCAGACCGGTCGCCAGAAACGCCCCGATCAGACGGGTCTGCAGTTCTCCCGCATCAAAGGGGACAACGCCGCCGTCTATATCACGCAAAAATATCCGTTTTTCCACCGATTGCACCATAAAAATCCCTCCGCAAGATGTGACGTTATGACAATGTAACATAATTCACGGATTTTTCAATAGCACAGACAAAAATTTATTGAACTAATTCTCCCATTGTGCTATATTAATAGCCTCATCAGAGGAAAAATGTATATGAATGACTGGATAAAAGAAATTTCCGCCATCCTGCAAACCGGCGGAGTGGAAAACTTCCGGCAGGAGAGCCGCTGGATCGCAGAGGATGCCCCCGATACCGATACCGCATTGGCATTTGCCCGCCGCCGTGCCGCCGGAGAACCATTGCAATACATCCTCGGGACTGCCCCTTTCCGCAACCTGATGCTGAAAGTCGATCCCCGGGTACTCATCCCCCGGCCGGAAACAGAAACCCTCGTCCAGTGGCTCATCGACCGCGTGCCTGATTCCGGGAAAGTTCTCGATCTCGGCTGCGGCAGCGGTGCCATTGCCATTGCCCTTGCCGATGAGAGACGCGACCTGACCGTGACAGCGGCGGATATAAGTACCGGTGTGCTGGCTCTGGCAAAAGAAAATGCCCGGTCATGCGGGGTGGAAGTTGAATTTATCCACAGTGACCTTTTTTCCGCGCTGGGAGAACGGCAATTTGATTTTATCGCTGCCAATTTGCCCTATGTCACCGAAGAGGAATATCTTGAACTTGATTCCGAAGTCCGGGATCATGAACCGAAACTTGCTCTGACTGCCGGCGATGAGGGGCTGGAGCTGATTTTGAAAACCATTTCTGCCCTCCCCTGCCATCTGCCCATCGGCGGAGGGGCGATCTTTGAGTTATCCCCCCATCAGGCTGCCCGCGCCGCCGATGCCCTGCAAAGTGCCGGATTTGCCGCAGAAGTAATTCAGGATCTCTGCCGCCGTGACCGCTTCGTAACCGGAATACGTCAAAAATGAACCGGAAAAAGCTCCTTGCCTACCGCAAACAACTGGGAAACCGGGGTGAATCTGCCGCGGCAGAACTCTATACCGCATTGGGGTATCATGTTGTGGAAAGGAACTGGCGCTGCCGTGCCGGAGAACTTGACATCGTCCTTATCCGGAACAATGAAATCATCTTTGCCGAAGTCAAATCCATGCGTTACCGCCAGGGGGTTCAGCCGGAAATCAACCTTTCCAGTCATCAGCGCCGCCGCAACTTCCGGGCGGCAAGGTTTTATCTGAAGTGTTCCGCGGTTTCCGATCTGACCGGACGCTTTGATCTCATTGCCGTCACTTTCGGCAGATTCGGCATCCGTTCCATCCGGCGCTACCGGGACTATCTGCCGATTCTTCCGGCGGAGGAGGAATCATGAAACTGCGTAATTTGCTCTCTCCTGAGTGCTGTATCTGCGGTTCAGAGGCAACTGCCCTGCCCGACGGGGAATTTTGTCCCCAATGCCGCAAAAAACTGGTCTTTTTCTCACCGGATTACCGCTGTAATGGTTGCGGCGGGGAGAACCGTACCATCTTTCCGGTCTGCCCCCAATGTCTGAATGAACCTCCCCGTCCCTGGCAAACTGCCCGCACCATCTTTGCCTATCAGAACTTCGGTAAAACGGTCATTCACAAATTCAAGTTCCGCCATCACAGCGAAATCGCACTCCCGCTGGGACTGCTTGCCGCGGAAGTGCTGAAATCAGCTCCGGTAGATTGTGATTTCATCGTTCCGATACCGCTGAACTTCTGGAAGGAACTCGTCAGGGGATTCAATCAGGCAGAACTTTTTGCCAAGGTGATCTCCCGTCAAACCGGAATACCTTTTGCCGGATTTTTACGCAGTAAACTATCTTTCACCTCCCAGCGCAGCCGCTCCCGGGAGGCACGTCATCAGGCAGTAAAAGATAAGTTCCAAGTGCGCCGCCCGGTTCCGCAAGGGGCAAAGCTCCTGCTGGTCGATGATATATTCACCACCGGTTCAACCCTGGCCGCGGCAACGGAACTGCTCCTTAAATCCGGAGCAGCTTCAGTCTCAGTTCTCACCGCCGCCCGCACCCTCAGTGCCGCAGAGTATACCGAAAACAAATTTCTTCAGCTTCAACTGCAATCAGAAAAACAAAATCCAGCGCTCAACTCTTGAAGATAAAATAAACTGCCCCGATCATGCACAACCCCGCCCAGAGGAAGTTCCAACGGAGAGGTTCACCCATAAAAAGGATGCTGAAAGGCACAAATACACTCAGCGAAATTATCTCCTGCAAAATTTTCAACTGCGCCAGTGTCAGGTGTCCATCATGACCGATACGGTTGGCAGGCACTTGGATAAGGTATTCAAAAAAGGCAATTCCCCAACTGATCAGAACCGCCACGATCAACGGCTTGGAGTTGAGTTTCTTCAAATGTCCATACCAGGCGTAGGTCATGAAACAGTTGGATAAAAACAGCAGGACTACGGTTTTTACGATCACAGGATTAAGGTGCATTTTTCAAACTCCCCTTTGCCGCCAGTTGACGGCACAATTTTACTTTTTTCTGATATAATTCATTACCCGGCTCACATTTGAGCGCAAGTTCAAAATTTTTCAAAGCTCCGGCATAATCCCCACGCTGTGCAAAATCCTGACCGAGCATGTCATACGCCGAGGGCAAGGCGGGATTACGCTCCAGTGCCGCATTTATAAGTTTCAGTGCCTCAGAACGTTCCTGAGGGAAGTGGTAAAACAGCAAGTGTCCGCAGTTGAGAAATCCGTCATGGTGCGCCGGAGCCTCCGTCATCGCCGCCCGGTAACAACTCTGTGCCTTATCCAAATCGCCCCGCTCTTCGGCAATGGCACCAAGCATATTGTGATAACGCGCCGGATGATTACTGCGCCGGGCGATCTGCAGGAACTTTTCCGCTTCTGCAAACTCCTTCTTCCGGTAATGCGCCTCTCCGATGATCGATGCGGATTCCACATTGCGCTCAATTCCGCCTGCCAGAGCCGGTATTATCACCATCCCGGAACCAGCCAACAGCAGAATAATCACCCACGCCCGCCTGCCGAGATTTACCGCCCCCAGAGCCGCCAGCAGAATAACTCCCGCCATCATCCCCTGCCGGTAACGCCCCGCCGCCACAGTAAGGATCATCCCCGCCGCCAATGCGATGGTCAAAAGGTAAAAGTGAATGTAAGCCGATTCCTTTTTCTTTACCGCAAAAAATGCTCCGATTACGGAAAAAACTATCAGAACAGCCATCATTCCGGCTCCGATACGCTGAACCGCGCTCTTTCGGATAAGGTACTCTTCATCCGCACCGGAAACCGCTTCTTTCGGGGAGAGAAGCAACGCCGTTTTTTTCAGCGGCATAAGCAGAATTTGTTCCGGTTCGTCAAGATAAAAACGGCAGATTTTTTCCAGCAGTATCCGGTTTTCGGAAACGCCCCGCGCAGACGCCTCCTGCCGGAAAGAAAGCAGCGGAGTTTCCCAATCATCTCCGGGCCGCAGATAACAGCCGCCGGTGGCATCGGGATTGTTGCCGATCCACAAATTGTAAATACTGTTGCTCTGAATGGGAGTAAATTTTCCGTAATAAAGCGATTTGGCACTTATCACCGGCAAAATCACCGCCAATGCACCGCAAAAAATCAGCAACGCCTGACGGTATTTTTTCTTTATCAGATAATAGATCACCTCTCCGGCAAGGAAAAAATTCATCAATCCGTGGGTAAGCACTGTCAACCCCAGAATCATTCCAGCTCCGAAAAAGGCGATTTTCCGCTCCCGTGCCGAATAAATTTGCCAAAAGAACCCCGTCACCAGCGGCAGCAGCAGCGACTCGCTGATCAATTCTGCCTGATGAAAAAAAAGTACCGGAGTAAAAACCCCCAATGCCAGAAAAACCGCCGCGAATTTCCATTCCCCGGAAATGCGGCGCACCAGTTCCGCCAGAGCGACCAGCGCGGCAAAGTTCAAAATCAGCTGAATACAACGCACCACCCCGATCGAAATACCGCAAAATTTGTACCAGAAAGCAAGAAAAAATGAGTACAATGGAGCATGGATCTCCGGAACAGCAGGAAAAAAATTGCCATTGACGATTTCCAGCGCCCGTTCATGGTATTCCTGCACATCCGGCCCGATGGCGAAAGGAAAGTAGACCTCTCCGGAAAATTCCCGCAAATATTCAAGCCGCAACAGTAACCCTGCTGCGGCAATCAAATAAAAGCACCATTTCCACGGTGCTGAATGGATTTTTCCGATAAGTTTTCTGATCATTGTTTCGGGGGGAAATCAAACTCAAATTCAAATAGATCACCGATCCGCTTTACCGCCCGCTCCTCATCGACACCTTCAACCTGAAGAGTGACCGAAGTTCCCTTGCACAACGCCAGAGAAATCAGCGCCAGAATACTATCCAATTCTGTAAGCTGACCATCGGCAGTGAGCAGTTGGAAACTGTGATCGGGAAACTCATTTTTGATCGCAGTCAAAATAACCCCGGAAGGGCGGCAATGGATACCGGCATTGTTACGGATAGTCACTACACGTTCCTGCATAAAACTCTCCTGATACTCAATGGGGAGTATCCGCTGCGGGGTTGCAAAGACGGATACGGTTCTCTATAATATTAATTACCGGTGAAAGGGAATCGCATCATTCCAATGAATCAAGATGCTTGTAATAATCATCCTCATTCATCATATCATCCAGCTCGGAAGCATCGAAATCGACCATTTTGCAGATCCAGCCCTTTTCTTCGGGAGAGTCGTTGATCAATTCCGGTTCATCAGCCAGAGCCTCATTGACGACGACCACTGAACCGCTGATGGGGGCGCACAACTCAACGGAATAACGATCCGTTTCCATACTGCAGAGCCGGTCGCCGATGATCAGATCGTCGCCTTCATCGGGCAGATCGATAAAACTGACTTCGCCATACTCTTCAATGGCAAACTGTGAAATTCCGACCAATGCTGTTTCACCAATGATCTCCACCCACTCGTGGTCCTCGGTATAATACTTCATTCAATAGTTTCTCCTGATTCAACTGCCGGAACTTCCCCGGCTCTATCTGTCTCTAAACATAATGAAACATACATCTATTAAAAATGCAAGTGTTTTCCCTCTATTTTTCCAAAAATTTCACTGATTTTATCTTGTTTTGAGAAAATTTCCGGTATTTCGTCAGCAAAATCCCCCTTCGCAGAGCTTATTTTTCCCACTTTACAACGATGGCAGACCGCCTTGACGGGAATAGCTCTCAGAGGAGGAAGAGGAACTTCCCGGTAAATTTATGGAAAAAAATAAAAAAATCCACTTGAAATTTCTCCGAAACGGTGTATATTTTGTTTATCACATTTGTGGTGGTTGTGGCGCAGTTGGTTAGCGCGTCTGGTTGTGGCCCAGAAGGTCGCCGGTTCAAGTCCGGTCTACCACCCCATTTTTTTGCCCAAATTTTGGGCAAAAAAAATAACGAAGACGCAAGTCTTCACTTCACTGTGCGAAGCACAACTTCACTCAAAAGGCGCAGCCTTTTCTTCACATCTTCACCAAACTCCGGAAGCCTTGCTTGTTAAGACGCTCATTTCATTCGCTTGTGAAGGCGTTCCGCTATCGCTTCACTTGTGAAGTTGCCGCCTGTCGGCGGGAGGATGTGTTGCTTTTTACAGCGCACCTTGCGGTGCTTAAAATATAAAAACTGGCTGTTATTGCTTTTTTAAACTAATTATATCGTTCCGGCTGAATATGACCGCCTGGAGTCATTATGCCGTGAACTCCGCATCACGATGATTTCTTCCATCAACACTGCCAAAGGTAATATAAAATAAAATCTCCCAAAATTCTCTGCTATAAGAGGTCACCAGACCTCTGCC
>JAZUPS010000044.1:0-2768 GCA_045605305.1 Victivallaceae bacterium | reverse complement strand
TGCTGTTGAGTTTCCATATTCTGTTTTTCCTTTTTGTTTTTTTGATTTTCAAGGGGTGAAAAATCACTTTTTTTACACTGCTGCAACATTCGGATAGCCGATTTTGTAACTTGCTTATTGCCAGTGTTTTACGTTTTCTCATTTTTTCAACCCCCTTATAGTGTATTTTGAAAATCAAAAAACAGAAAAAACGCTGACACGAGCTATTTTTATATTGTTCCGCAAATGCGGGAACAATAATAAAAATGCTCTTGCTGTGTCTTCAGATTTTTGGGGAACGGGAACGCTTTTTGCCATTGCTCTGCTCCTCATCTGTGATACCATCCAGCAAGTCCGGTTCTTTGTAAAATGGTGACTCCGGACCGTGACAGATGCACTTCATTGCCTGCTGATGTTTTTTCGGATCTCCTTTCCGGATTTCAAGAAAATTTTCATTTATCAGGCACTCGACCGCCGAAGTGACTCTTGTCTTCATTGCTCCCAATCGCTCATGAATCAAGTTGATAAGAGCTGTTTTGGGGAGCGGCAGATTGAATTCAGCAATATTATCCCTTATTGATACCATGATCGCATCAGTATCCATATTTTTGCGCTCAATCTCTTCTTCCGAGCGTTTTCCCTCTTTGCCTTCCATCTCTGCCGGGTCATATTCCGGAGCAAGCGTCCACAGATTATTTTCATTACGGCATAAACAGAACGGATCGACCGGGGGAAAACTGCGGACGCAGCAATTCACTGACACCACTCCTTTTTCCTTATGCGGACGCAAAGTCAGATGAGTATCCGGCGCTTGGGACTGTGCACCTGCGCCAGAGCCGACATCAGTTACGCTCTTGTTTGCCTGATTGCCCTTACTGGTATGGTGAACCAGAATGACTGCCGCTCCGGTACTCCGAGCCAGTCGGTCAAGATGGGAATAAACATCGGTGATCTGCCCGTTACTGTTTTCGTCCACATCTTTCGGCAGAGCTTTGTAAAGGGCATCAATGATGATGACATCAAATTTTTCATCTGTTTCCTGCTTCACCGTAGAAGCAATCAGACGCAAATCTTTTTCATCACCACGCTGTGGATAAATGTTCAGATTGCCGAGATCTTTGCAATTTTCCGGTATCCCCATAGCATACGCAACTGTTCTGATTCGCTTGGAAATGGTTTCTTTATGCAGTTCATTGTCAATCAGCAGAACTTTACCTTTTGTACAAAGCTTTCCCGCCCACTCCGTGCCGGTACAGAACGCCAGTGCCAGTTGCAAAACAAACCACGACTTACCGGTTTTGGGTGCGGCAACGATATTCATTACCTCCTCCCGGCGTAAAAGTCCCTCGATCAAAGGTTCTTTCATATCATGATACTCCTGTAATAAATCCAATGCATTAAAAAAGCGTTTTTCCTTTTTGGGAGGTTCGCCTTCAATATTTTCCACAGCAGATTTTGCTCCAATATTTTGCAGAAACGCTGACAAATCCACATCCGGAGCAACTCCTTTCGGCTGACCGAACCCCTGCTCCAGTAAATCTGCTGCCGCTTTGCTGAAGTCTCCATTGTGGCAGAGCAAAGTAAATGCGGTAAACGCTGTATAACTTTTGCTCGGCTCAAACGGAGCGGCGTTGGAAGAAAACACATAAAATATGCCGTCTTTCAATGTTGCTGACTGCTGATCCCCATCCTTACCGGGACGTTGCCAGTATTGATTGCCGTCCGGCAGAGTCCGCAGGAGTTTCCATCCGTAGTATGTCAACATCTCTCCGAAGTTTATCCGCTCGTTGAACTCATCTCCCGGGCGTTTTTCAAAGTTGGAGCAGTCCGGCTCATACATAGTGAAATCCGATGACAAGACTGAAGATACTGTTTTTTCATCCTCTTTAATTTCATTGAGCTGCTTTGCCGCATTGAGCAATACTTCCCGTTCCTCCTCTATCAAAATCGGCAAATCCGCATAGTCACCCTGCGTAAGCGTATAGCCAACACTCGGAGCACACAGAATAAGTCCGCCTTCGCCACGGGTTTCAATGAGCGTAACGGTTTTGTCATTCCGGATGCCCTGCGCCAGTTTGGTGTTGCCACAGACTGTATCTTGGCACTGATACGCCACATGAAATCCTCCGGATGGGGTCTTTTCAATAACCAGTTTGGACTTCAATTCTGTCGGAACGGCGTTCTGCCATGCGTCAAAGAGTTCTCCGTGGTTGTCAAAGTCGATGACTTCCAGATTGCCGGAGGTTTTTCCACAGATCAGGCAAATGGCATCGTGCCGGTTGCTGAACCATGCTTTCACTTCACATTCTGTCGGACGGCGCTCCTGATAATCTTTCCACGCCATAACGGGGCGTTTCAAAGTTTTGTCAGCAGGCAACACCGCTAACCCAGCCGCCAAATAATTTAATGCTGTTTCTTTTTCGATCATATCCTTTTTCCTTATTATAATACTGTTGAATCTGTCAGGCGTTTATTCCGTCTGCCTGTGGACGGCGTTTGGTCACTATGTCATAATGCTACCTCCATTGTGTTCCTATTAAGTTTCTTTCCCGGTGAGTGCCATTTACTCTCACCATTTTTGAAGAAATCCGAAAATTTTTGTCTCTACCTAGTTTCTCTCCCGGACAAGCCGTTTTAGTCTCACTGTTTTTGAAAAAAATTCAAAAATTTTTGCTTCTGCCCAGTTTTTTCCCGGATACCCAGTTTTTTCCTAGTGTCTTTGAAGAAAATCTGCTTTTTTATCTGCATATTGGGGTATCTCCGCACCCGCCATGTAGTACATATGCAGG
>JAZUPS010000043.1:0-13878 GCA_045605305.1 Victivallaceae bacterium | reverse complement strand
CGGAAATATTCCTCTGTCCATCTCTGCCAGTTCCTGAAACTGGTTATGACGGCGGCTGGCGCCGTGCTTACCTTGCTAACGCCACCTATAATCCGAACAACCGTATGGCGGTATTCGGCAATTTGGGTCATGGTTCACCGACCAAACTTGCCAAAGTGAAAAATCCTTCGGCAGTGATGGCGATGAAAGATTCCGGTTTGAAACAGAGTCCGGCGCTTTGCATGTCCTATCAGGGTACGATCACGACTATGACCGATGACTGGAAAAAATTCTTCCCCGGCAGACACAACAACCGCGACAATGTCACCTATGTCGACGGTCACGTCGCAAGCTGGGATCTGGCTCTGCCGATCAAGGAAACTGACGATATTTTCGGTGCAAAATATATCTTCTGAAAATAAACACAGATTTTTAACCGTTAGTGGTACAGCAGACACGGGGTTTGCTGTATCCTTCCGGATTTGTCCGCAAAACAATTATGATACGCAGAGAATTTATAAAAATGATGGCATTGTTCGGTTTTTGCTATTCAGTTAAAGCCGGGACAGCTTCCCTGATTCCGGAAGTTCCTGAAAAGGCTGAATTGAGTGACAATGCGATCCTGTTTCTCGGAACCGGTGCCGGTGAGGGGATACCCTCGTTTTACTGCGACTGCAATATCTGCCGTCAGGCAAGAAAAATCGGCGGAAAAAATATCCGCACCCGTACTGCGTTCCAGATCGGCGAAACCATCCGCATCGACTGGGGATCTGATGGAGCCGCGCAGAGTTGGAAACACAACCTTGAAGCAGGCAAACTCAAACATTTGTTTTTCACCCATTCTCATGAAGATCACTTTTATACGGGGGATTTCTGGGTGCGACGCGCCTCACAGATTCCGGGGAACACCGTATTGAATGTCTACGGCAATAAAGAGGTTTTCGGTATGATAGACAGTGCCATAGGCGGCAAGTGGGATAAGCATCTGATGCGTTTTACGGAGCTTGCTCCGGGCAAAAAAGTCATTCTTGAAGACAACGGTTTTGAGGTGACGGCGCTTCACGCCAATCATACGGCACCGGAAAATTCGCTGATGTTCCACTTCAAAATGGGCGGTAAAGAGGTGCTTTTTACCGGAGATACCGGGGAGTTCATGCACAGTGCGTGGGAGTATTTGAAAGGGTGCCGTCTCGACCTTATCCTTGCTGATACGACATGGTGTTTTGACCGGGTCGGCGGCAGTCATCTCGGATTTTACGAGACAGCCGAATATCTGAAAAAGATGCGGTCAATGGGTATCGCTCATGATAAAACAAAAGTTTACACTGTCCACATGGCGCATTGCAAAGGTGCAAAAATGCACAGTGAACTTGAGCGGCTTCTTCCGGAACTCGGATTGACTCCGGGGTATGACGGCTTGATCGTGGATGTGACAAAGTTATAAAAATAAAAATCCATGCTGCATATTTACTGCGGCAACTTCGCAAAAAATATTACTGTTAAGGATCTGTAAATGAAAAAAACATATAAAATCGGCGTTATCGGCGCTCACGGCAGGGGCAGACACGCATGGATGGCACACCGTCCCGAATCGGGTTTTGAAGTGATAATGGGGGCGGAACCCAATCCCATTCCGCAGAAAGACCTGATGTGTCCGGAACTGAAAAGTTTTGATGAGTATTTCCCGGACGCATCGCTGGTGAAAGATTACCGCGAAATCGTCAGCAATAAAGATATCGACATTATCTTTGTGATGAGTCCGGATCACTGTCACGAGGAGCAGACCGTTGCCGCCCTTGAAGCCGGCAAAGCGGTCTATCTGGAAAAACCCATGGCGATCTCCCTTGAAGGGTGTGACCGTATCCTGCGTACCGCGTACCGCACGAAAAGCAAACTTTTCATCGGTCACAACATGCGCCACTTCCCTTCCATACTCAAGATGAAAGAGATCATTGATTCCGGCATGATTGGCAAAGTCCAGTGCGGCTGGTGCCGCCACTTCATCAACTACGGCGGGGACGCATATTTCAAAGACTGGCACTCCGAACAGAAAAACACCTGCGGACTGCTGCTGCAAAAAGGCGCTCACGATATCGACGTCATGCACTGGCTGATGGGGTCATACACAAAACGTGTGGTCGGTATGGGGATGCTCAGCGTCTATGACAAGTGTGAACGGCGCAGTGAAGATACTCCCGGCTGTGCGTACTGGGATCCCAATGCTTATCCGCCGCTGGAGCAGAAGGGATTTTCTCCGGTAATTGATGTGGAAGATCACAATATGGTGATGATGCAGCTTGAAAACGGCTCTCAGGCAGTTTACATGCAGTGCCATTACACTCCGGATGCCGAGCGCAACTACACCTTTATCGGAACAGAGGGGAGAGTGGAAAATATCGGGGACTCCGGCGATTGTGAAATACATGTGTGGACGTCACGCGGTTCACGGAAAAATCCGGATATCGTTTACAATCTGAAACGTTCAAGCGGTTCTCACAGCGGTGCGGATAAGCCGATAATCAACAATTTCCTCGACTTTGTCAGCAACGGGGCAAAAACCAATGTCAACCCGGTGGCGGCACGCAACAGTGTGGCTGTCGGTGTTCTTGGACACCTTTCCATGCGCAGCAGCAACATGCCGCAGGACATTCCGCCGCTGGAGTCTGATCTTCTGGAGTATTTTGCCAATAATCAGCAGGCGTGACAAGTGCCGCAAACGTGCCGCTCCGGAAAAACTGCCTTCCGAATTTTTCGGCTGCGGCGGGGTGGCTCATTTTGACAATTTCCAATATAAATTACGACAGCTGCTCCGGTACGGATTTCCCCATCACATGAGTTTGAGTTACGGAGATAATTTCACCGCCGTGGAAGAGGCGTTTTTCAGTTACCTCAACTATTCCATGGTGACACTCTGAGTGTTGACTGATAAAAAGTTCCCGGATATGGAAAATTTCCGTATCCGGGAACGTATAGAACCATAATGAAACAGTGAAAAATACTTTGTCAATCAAAAACAGCAAGTATATTCAACTTATATATCTGTTTCGATTGAATTGCTGACTCCCATAAATTTTTTATCAGGCAGAATAATATCAGCAGTACATTCTGAGGGAATTTCAAAATGACAGTGGATATTTTTTCCATTGCGCTGCCAACTGCTGTGAATTATCCCATACTCACTTTTGTGAGATACATCGACATAATCCAGAGCTGTAATAAAGCATGGCTTCAGAATAAAATGACGAAATCCCGGATTATCCAACGTCGGAATAATACCTCCCGGATATTGGTACATCCATGCTGAAATATCCCCGAACATGATGTGATTTTGTGATTCTGTTCCATTCCAATTTTCCCAAAGAGTAGTAGCCCCCTGTATGACCTGGTATCCCCAGCCGGGAAATTCTGTTTGAGTAATAAGTTTGAACGCATCGTCGGCATAACCGTATTCCGCCAGCATTCGCGGAATGAATTTCGCGCCAAGAATACCGAAGTCGGCATGATATTTGTGTGCCTTTACTTCAGATGCGAGAATGTCCGCAGTAAGTTGAATATCTTTTTCTTCCGCCAATCCGAAATACAGCACCGATGCTTGTGCAGTAAGCGTGCCATCAGCCCAGATACCATCTGGGTGAGCAAAGTTGCGGTTGAATGACTCTTTTATCTTTCGGGCAAGATTTTCGTAATCTGCGGCATCCTGCGGTCTGCCAAGTATGCGGGCAAAAAGAGCCATTCTTTCAGCATCCTGATAAAAATAACCGCTGGAAGTCACTTTAATATCTGTTATGGCATTTACGTCCCAGTGGCACCAGTCTCCCAAGCCGAAATCAAGCAAATAATCCTGTGCCATAGAAAGACAATAATCCAGATAACGGCGACAGTTATCGTAGTATTTTTTTACAGTATCCGTATCACCTTTGAAAAGATAAAGCATACAGGGATATTCAAAAATCAGCGAATCCCATGCCGGTCCGTTGAGCCGGTTGTAGCCCCAACCGGCATTGGGAGCTGTACCGGGCAACTGACCATCAGGGCGTTGAGTATCGGCAACGATTTGCAGAAAATGGCGGAATGACTCCGCAGTATCAAAATTCCACAATCCTGTTGCCGCTGCCAGTTGAGCATCACCTGTCCAACCGTTTTTCTCTCTGTGCGGACAATCAGTGGGGATACCGGTATAGTTAGAAAGAAAGCTCTGCAGAGTATTGCGTTGCAGGGTATTGAGCATTTTATCCGATGAATTGAAATTACCCGTTTCTTCAAAATCAGTATGGATAAAACATGCTTCTATATCAATTATTTCCACCTGATCCACGCTTAATATTTGCACATAACGGAAACCATGATAAGCAAAATCAGGTTCGCATATCTCCTCTCCGCTGCCGCCAAGCGTGTATTGATCACACTGAAAAATCCCGCTTTTTACATGTCCGCTGATTTCCTGAGTATTTAATCTGCCGGAAACAGAGGCGATTTGTTCGCCGTATTTTACCTGAAAACGATCTCCTGATTTGCCTTTTGCCCGGATACGGCACCAACCGGTCAGGTTGACTCCGAAGTCGTAAGTCGTTTCGTAAGCAGAAATAAAAATTTTTTTTACCGGCTTGTAAATATGCGTGATACGGCATGGCGGCTGTGTTTCTCTGATCAACATTCCACCGGGGGGCAGAACGGTACAGGCATTGTGCCACGATGTTTCATCAATGCCGTTTTTCGCAAAATCCGATATTTTTAATCGTGCATCGGAATATTGACCGTTGCGCAGGGCATTAAATGTAATGTGACTGTTGTGCCAACGCCAACTGTTATCACTGACAACTCTTATTTCACCATTGATCTCTATATCACAAATAAGTTTAGGCACATCCTTCCAGGGGGCGTGAGCAAAATTCCATGTATCTTCGACAGAACTGAAATAAAGACCATTGCCCAACAGTACAGCAACGGTATTTTCTCCCTGGTGCAGCAAAGTTGTAATATCGTACTCTATATAAGAAACATGTTTATCAAATTGGGTTGGTGCAGGAGCAAGTACGCGGTCATCGGCTTTTACGCCATTTACATATAATACATGATAGCCCAATCCGCAGAGAAAAAGGATGGCTTTTTCAATTTTTTGCGGATAGAAAAAACTTTTCCGGAAGCAAGGGGCATTACCGGGAGACATTCCTGTGCTTATCCATTGTCCCTTAAATTTTCTGCAATTATCCATCTGTGCTTCTCCATTTTTACACCGATTTCTCCGGCTTCACTTGAAATTATTTCTCTCCGGAAATATACAATAGCATTCCGGTAATATTTTTGCAATACAAGTATACAGAAATATATTTCTCATAATAAAATCAGGTATATTTCATGATATTCAATGTGTTATATTTGTTTTAGCACCTTGCAATGTTGCTGTAGAGAAGTTTTTTCGCAAAATTGAGGAAGAATTTATAGTATTAGGGGGTATATTACAGTAGAGAATGAATTTTGCACAGGAGATATTCATGATGAAAACAGGAAAATATTCCATGGAACCGGCAACATTGGCTTTGCCTGATCCGGAGCGTTACAGCAGTCGTTGGTTTCAGGGAATACCGGGAATTGAGATTTTGCCGGATGGAAGAATCGTGGTTTGCTGCTACGGGAATACCCTGCAAGGAGAAGGCCCCGGTAATTATGTGATTTTACTGATAAGTTCCGATAATGGCAACTCCTGGCATGAAATTCTTAATATTCTGCCGCCGGATGAGATCAGTCGTACTTATGATCCGGTTGTATGGCTCGCTCCTGATAAAAAATTATGGCTTTTTTATGCACAATGCACCAGCAGCGGATTGTGGGATTGTTTTGACGGCAAAGCTGGTGTATGGTGTGTAATATGCGATGATCCATCTGAAGAAACATTGCATTGGAGTTCTCCGGTTCGCTTGTGCGATGGCGTAATGATGAATAAACCGACTGTGTTGTCAGATTATTCATGGGCATTCCCGGTGGCATTGTGGGCGTGTTATCCAGAAAAACTTTCGGAAGAACTTCGCGAAAAAGCCCGTCCCAATATTCTGATTTCTTATGATCGCGGAAAGAGCTTTGAATTGCGAATCGGACCGGATATACCGGAAAGGACATTCGATGAGAATGTTATTGTTGAAAAATCCGACGGTACTTTGTGGATGCTGGCAAGAACCTCTTACGGCAGCGGAGAAAGTTTCAGCAGTGATGGCGGCAAAAGCTGGTCGATCCCGGCAGACAGTCATCTGGGCGGTCCCGAATCACGTTTTGCACTGCGGAGACTGAAATCAGGAAAACTTTGTCTGATCAATCATCAATCGTTACATCAACTTCCCGGGGAAAAGTTTTCGCAGGTACGCAATAAACTTGCAGCATGGCTTTCAGATGATGATGGGAAGTCGTGGTATGGGAGATTACTGATCGATGCTCGTGACAAAGTATCTTATCCGGATTTTACGGAAGATGGCAATGGGGCAATATATGCCGTTTACGATTACAACCGTTTGGGAACCGGACAAATCATGATGGCTAAATTCACTGAAGCCGATATAGCGGCAGGAGAATTTATCACTCCCGGCAGTTTTACCGGCAAGGTGGTGGCAGCTTTGCTTCCGGAAAAACAGAGAAAAAACAAAGCGGATAACTCCGATAAAAAACAATGACAACCCTTAACATGAAAGGAAAAATTAAGTTTTTTGATGCCTCCATTTTCTCCATCAAGTAACAGTAAAAAAAAGGAAGAATTAAAAATGAAAAAAACTGCGTTCATCCAAAAGAAAAAAACATTTACGCTGATCGAATTGTTGGTTGTTATTGCAATAATTGCTATTTTGGCAGCCATTTTATTACCTGCTTTAAATAGCGCCCGTGCCAGAGGTAAATCTGCAAATTGTATCAGCAATCTCAAAACGCTGGGAAATAATTTCATGTTTTATACTCAGTCATTTGATGATGTGCTGCCCCCCGATCGTGCATGGAAAGTCAACAGTAATTATGTCTGGTGGACGCATTGCATGCTTTTTGCAGGTATGCTGGATTGGGATGCAGCGGCGGTCTGTCCGGAAGGGGATTCCAGAATTTCCAATGATCAAATCAGAGCAAATCAGATTCAGGCATCAAAATCTGCAATGGTAAAACCATACGTTTATGATGTTAACAACGCCTATACCACCTATGGATTCAATGCCCGCAATCTTGGTATTCCTCCTTACGGCCGTGCCGGACAGCAGGCGGTCAAAATCACCCAGGTGAAAAAGGTTGTCATTATGAATGTTGATTCTCAAAGCAGAACTTCTTACGCAGAAGGACACTACCAGGGGTCTCAACTGGTTGATGATTACGAAGATATAGGCAAAGGTCCTTGCGGTTTTATTGCAGGGTTGCACAATGGTCAGGCAAATATTTTATGGACAGACGGTCATGTTTCCAGTGGTGCTGTTGAAAAAGATCTTCCTGAAAACAACTGGAAGAGAGGATATTTCAGCAACGCATCTATTTGGAATCCGTGGCTGTAACATCCTTGAAATCATTGAATAACAAAAAACAGACAAGAACAATGGAATTTATATCTATGACAAGATTATGTACTTTTTTTCTGACAGTTATTACTGTCATGGCATTTTGCGTACCGCTTTCAGCATTGGATATTCCGCAGTTGGCAAAAGCTCCTGTTATTGACGGAAATATTGATGCTGCCGAGTGGGCAGATGCCGCAAAAATCCGGAAACTTCATCTTTTTGCTCCGGAACGGATCGTCGCATGGGGGGCAGATCCCCGTGATAATCAGATTTTTGTCGGATTTGATCATGATTTTTTCTATATCGGTATGAAACTGGCAAAAACTTCTGCGGCACACCCGGAAACTGCCAGTTGGAATGACGATGCAGTTGACATCATGCTTGATGCTTATCAGACATACGATCATACTTGGAAGTATGTTCAGATGGTAATTGCCGAGGGAAAAATCATTTATGAACGTTTCTGGCAGCCGTGGAGCAGCGGTGGCGGAGCATGGGCACGCAACGCCAAAGTCGCTGCCAATTCTGCCAATAAAGATTATTATGAGTATGAAGTTGCCATTGCAGTGAAAGACTTTTTCCCGGATGGTTTGAAAGCCGGTCAAAAGATCAATTTCAATATTGCCCGTACATGGAGCGGTGATGTCCGTCGCAACTGGCCGAATTACTCCATTACATCTTCGCTTTCTGAAAAATATACACGCAACTGTGTATTCAATTTACTCTATCCTGCGAAATTGGTTGAAAAATCCGGTGATAAAAATCTGGTATCTGTTGCTTCTGATGCCGGGAAAAAAGCTTTGCCGCATATCAAAAACCGGCAGTTGCACTTTTTCCTCAATGCCCGTACTCTGCCGACTTACGACACCTTGTGGATTGATGAAATTTCACTGGCCCGTCCATCTGATCTCAAGGCTTTACAGGAAATTGAATTATTCATTCTGGATGCCGCAGGCAAAAAACGTCCGCTGGCAAAATTGCCGGCTGCCGCAAAATATACCAATCAGCATTTCAATATTGCAGAGCTGAAAGAAGGCGACTACAAATTGATTGTCAACTGGATGGGTAAAAATGGGAAAATACTCGGCAATGAAGATTTTGCTTTCAGCATAAAAAATTATCCTTTCAAGAACACCAAAATCGGTTTGACTAAAATGATCCTGCCGCCTTACACGCCACTGAAACTGACTGGCAGCAGCAGTTTGGATACTGTTACTGTCAATTATCAGTATAACGGTATGGCGCTGCCGGAAAAGATCATTGTACGCCAGTCTGAACCCACTGTCGGCGGTGAATTTGAAAATGTTTTGTCTGCACCCGTGCAGTTGATCGTAAAAGTCAATGGCAAAGAATTATCCATTAACCCCAAAGCTTTGCCGCAGGTCAAAAAGCAAAGCGGCGAAGAAATCACTTTGTGCGGTTCTGTAAAAAACAGCAAAATGCAGATCGCAGTTGACAACCGCATCGAATATGACGGATTGAATAATATTACTCTTTCGATTGCCTCCGTTTCCGGCAAAGTTACCGTTGATACTTTGGCACTCCGAATCCCGCTGTCTGAAAAACAGGCAACTTTGCTTCATGTGATCGGTGATCGCAACCGTATTGCGACAGCGAAATCCATGCCATCCGGTAATGGCCGCATCTGGAGTTCAATGGAATTGAAAAACAGCAATCTGCCGGGTAACTTCAAACCGATGATCTGGGTGGGTAACGAAGATCGCGGTTTGACTTGGTATGCTGATTCCGATGAAAACTGGTCGGTTGATTACAGCAGACCTGCTCAGGAAATAATCCGTGAAAACGGCAATCTTTATTTGCAGATCAATTTTATCAATCGTCCAACGGTGATCACTGCAAAACGTGATATTAAATTCGGTATTCTTGCAACTCCGCCCAAACCGCTTCCGGAAAACTGGAAAGCCTTTGAAATCACCAGTGCAGTCAAGGGGAGCAACTATTATAAAGATTGGAAATTCTCTCCTGCCATGCCGAATCTTGACCGTATTGAATTGATTTCCACCCGTTCTCCGCTGGTTGATGCAGTATATTCCCGGTGTCCGCTGAATTGGCAGGATGCCAAAGCATTTGTCAGTAAAGTTAATAAGCATATCAATGGTACGGTAATGCGTTACTGGTGTCATGACATCAGTGGCGGTCCGATCGCAGAATATTATCGTGGTGAATGGGCTCACGGCGCCAAAGGCGTCTTTGCAATGCCCGGACATGATGAAAAACATTACGGAGATGCCGCAGCCAATCCTTTGAACTACACTTACTGGTTTATTAACTGGCGTGCCAAAAGTTACCATGATTATTGCGCCTGGGCATTGGATCAATTTCTGAAGAATCTCGGTGAACACTCTTATTATGAGGACAATCAATACATCAAGGTCGGTCATTACGATGATGTCGCATTGATCCACTTCGGAGAAGATGCTGCCGGTAAAGGCAGATACCGCAATGCCAGAGGCAATGCGATACGCAGAGCCCTGATTACCGATATGCGTGAATACAATCGGAGAATAGCCACTGTTTATGCGGAAAACAATATGCGTAATCTTTCCGCCGTCCACAAAAGCACTCAGATGCAGATCCCGGCATTCACATTTGTCACTTTTGCCATGGATGGTGAACAGCTGCCGATAGTGAAACCCGGAATGGGTGATTATATTGATCTTTTCCCGCTGGATTATGTGAGAGCTCACATCCTCGGCAGACAGTACGGTGTCATCGGATTCTGGCTCGACCAGATCAAAACCGCTGATCCTGAACGTAAAATTGCACGCAGCTTTTTCGCACTTACCATGATCCATGAACTGCCGGTTTGGGCTGCTTGGATGTGGCAGTTGAATGAAGCCGGTATGGCTTTGCCCAATAAGGTTTGGAAATTGAAAAGTGAATTCAATATGCGCAAGCCGACTGAGTTTTTCCCGTATTGGGGCAATAAACACAAGCCTTTTTACCGGGTTGACAGTGACAATGTTGTTATCAGTTTGTGGAAGCAGCAAGACCGCACGCTTGCAGTCGTGACCAATACCGGAGAAGCGGGAGAATTCAATATCTCTCTGGATACAGCGAAAACTGTGAACAAAAAAGATTTCAAAATCACTAATTATGAAAATAAAGAGGTTGTTGCGGAAAATACAGGAAATTTCAAACTGAATATTCCACGGCATGATTTCCGAATTCTCTGGATCGATTGATTTACCGTACAGATACTGGAGACGGAATATTCGTTTCCGGTATCTGATTTTTTTGTTAAGAGGCAATGTCAAAACTGATTCAAAAAGAGATTGAAAAATCAGCGTTGATGAGATCAAAGCGGTAGTTTGAGCGTGGCTATTGAATAAATAACCACCGAAAACGCTCCGCTTTGAGATCGCAGCGATGATTTTCAAGAATTTTCGAGGAGTTTTGAAATTACCTCGTTAAGTAAATATTGTTGAAAAAAATTTTTTTGATATTATGTTTCGTAATAGTAATACTAAGATTTTTTCAACAGAAGGAGAGTTGAGTATGAATAAAGATTGTTTGCCGGATTTGGAATTGAAACTTGATCCATCTGCTGCAGGGAAACAGATTTCCCCGATGCTTTTCGGATACAATGTCGAAATCACCCGTCTTGGTGTCTGGCGCGGCTTGGGTGCTGAAATGGTCAACAACCGCAAATTTTCGGCATTTGATGAGCGTAACATTCCTTTACGCTGGAAGGTACTCGGAATTCCCCGAAAAGTTACTGTTGTCAGTAATTTCGGATATGCCGGAAACAAATCTTTACTTATTTCCGGAAAAGGCTGCGGGGTTGGTCAAAGTTCCGGGGCATTGGCATTTGCAGCAGGCAGAGAATACGCTGTTCGTCTCGTTATCCATAGCGAAGTTCCTGTTACTGTTACGATAAAAATCGTTTCTGCCGATGGTAATAACGAACTTTTCTGCAGTTGTGTAAAAACTGTCTCCCGCAGATGGGAAACTTTTTCTGCCAACTTTACCGCAGAAAAATGTTGTGAATACTGTCAGGTGCAAATCATTTCAGAAGCTGATGCGAATTGTCATATAGGGGCTGTTTCAGTGATGCCGTCTGACGCCTTTTTCGGTATGCGCAGGGATGTTGTGGAAATATTCAAAAAACTGCACCCGGCATCTTTGCGTTATCCGGGGGGATGCTATGCCGAATTTTTCCATTGGCAGCATTCTTTATTACCCGTGGATCAGCGTCCGGCAGTCGGTCCGAGCGGTTTACCCTTCCTTTTGCCGGAAAATGATGATTTCGATCCTGTTGAGATCGGGTTGAATGAGTTTATTGAATTGTGCCGTTACATAGATGCTGAACCGGCGGTGACGGTTAGAATGAGTGAGGTTGATGCCGGAAATGCCGCTGATATGGTTGAATATTGCAACGGCAGTACGGATACTTACTGGGGAAGAAAAAGAGCTGAATGCGGTTATCCGGAACCTTTCAATATAAAATATTGGTTTCTTGGAAATGAATTGTGGTCATTCGGCAGAGGCGGACTTAAAGATCCGCATGTCTGTGGTAAAAAAAGTGCGGAATTTGCTTCCGCCATACGCGGTGCGGATTCCGCGGCTCATCTTACCGGATGCAGTTATTACGATCAGGAACAATGGAATAAACCGCTTCAGCAGCATGCCGGGAAATTTTTTGATGAGTATTCCATGCATGATTATCTTTTTGATCACTTTCAGCAGGTTGATGATTTGGAAGCCGTTGCAAAAGCTCCGACAACGGAATTGAAACCGTATCTAAAAAGGGTAAGGGATTGTCTGCAATGCGGAATGTTTTCCGGCAAGGAGCTGTCAATCGCCTTTGATGAGTGGAATATCCGTTGGGGATCGACCGGTACTGCCGCAATGGGACTTTATGTGGCAGGCGTACTGCATTTGCTCTGCAGAGAAGCTGATATATTGAAAATTTCCCGCAGTTATTATTTCATGGCTGTAAATGAAGGTATCGTAAAAGTAACACCGTTTTCAGCAGAATTGGATGCCTCCGGCTTGATGTTTGACCTTATCGGATGCCATCGTAATGCACGTTTGCTGCCACTTCCGCCATTAGAAGCTGAAAGCGATTTGGACTATTGTGCATCTTTTGATCCCGGCAAAAAGGTGGTTTACCTTACATTGATCAATCGCAGTATGAGCAGAAAACAGAATGTTGCATTTTCTCTGCCGCAGGAGTGTTCCATCCGTTCAATTTCCATACGTGGATATGAACCTGTTGAATTGAAATGTGATTGTGATAAATTTTCTTCGTTTGGATACGATTCAGACGGTAATACAGATATTATCACCATTTATCCGGGGCAAATTGTGTGCTGTTCGCTGGAACTTGATTAGCGCAGGAGTGGTTCACTATGGCAAAAAAGAAACTATTGACATTGCGTTTGACGGAAATAGATACCGTTGATGTTGTCAGTCATATAGCCTGTCACCGTTTGTCGAATGGATATGGAACAAGTTCCCACAATCACGATTTTGCAGAACTTTTCTGGGGTGTAAAAGGCATGGCTTATCATGAATTCAATGGTCAGTTGTCAACAACAGGAGAGCGGGAGTTGTGGCTGATCCGTCCGCACGATATTCACAATGTATATGTAAAACATGACGGATGTTATACATTTAACAATCTTGGATTTCCCAAAAGCATTTTGGATGAATTCAGTAAACGTTATGAATCACCCATATTGCGAAGTTGGTGTTCCTCAGATGATAAATGTGTACTGCGTTTTCATTTGTCTTCTGTCCTTTTTCAATGGCTTAATGTGAAAGTTCAAGATCTTTTCTGTAATCGGATGAACCGTATGACGTTGGATTTTTTTCTGATAAATCTGCTTTATGAGTTGGAAAAACAGGAAAAAACTCCTTTCCCGGAAAATTGTCCTGAATGGTTAACCAAAGTATGCCGCAAGGTCAGCAAACCTGAATATTTCAGTCAGGGACCGGATGTTTTTGCGGTATTGAGTGGTTACAGTCAGGCACATGTAGCAAGGGAACTGAAAAAATATATAGGAAAAACTCCTACGGAAATGATCAATGAAGCCAAACTGCAGCATGCGGCGATGTTGCTGGCAACTTCCATGGAAAGAATTTGTGACATTTCATATACATGCGGTTTTCAGAGCATCAGTTACTTTTTTTCTTCCTTCAAACGCCGTTTTGGTCTGACTCCCTTGAATTACCGCAATAAAAATAAAATTTTTCGCTGATTCGGTATGATCGTTTTTTTATGTTTTCAGGATGTCGATTAACTTAACAGGAGGTTTTATCATGAGCAATTTTTGCATTGCAGGTTTTGGAGAAGTGATGTTGAGAATTTCTCCGCCGGGAAAAAAAAGATTCATTCAAAGTTTTCCGGGTACAGTCG
>JAZUPS010000042.1:0-13294 GCA_045605305.1 Victivallaceae bacterium | reverse complement strand
TCATGGTAATGGGTGGCAAAAAGCGTCCGGCTGCGGGATTGGTCATGGAGATATTCCGCAATCGACCAGGCAAGCGAAAGTCCGTCAAAAGTACTGGTTCCGCGGCCGACCTCATCAAGAATAACGAGACTTTTTTCCGTTGCATGGCGGAGAATATTGGCAGTTTCAACCATTTCGACCATAAAGGTACTCTGTCCGCGCGAAAGATCATCCGCCGCTCCGATACGGGTAAAGATCCGGTCAACCAGACCGACTTCCATCACCTGTGCCGGAACAAATGAACCTGCCTGCGCCATGATGACCAGAAGCGCATTCTGACGGATGTAGGTGGATTTACCAGCCATATTCGGCCCGGTAATGATCATCATACGGCGCTCATCACCATCCATAACGACATCGTTGGGAACAAATGCTCCGGAACTCATTGCCGCATCCAGCACCGGGTGTCTGCCGGCACAAATTTCCAGCCGGTCATCATCAAAAATTTTCGGACGGCAGTAGTTGTTCATTCTGGCAGTTTCAGCAAAGCCGGAAATGGCATCCATCTCTGCCAGTGCATCGGCACTGCGCTGTATTTCACAGGTGCAGGCGGTCGCCATGGAACGCAGTTGATCAAAAATTTTCTGTTCCAGCGCCCTTGCCTTTTCTTCCGCCCCCAGAATACGGTTTTCCAGCTCCTTCAACTCCGGAGTGATGAAGCGCTCGGCATTGACCAGCGTCTGTTTGCGTATGTAATCTTCCGGAACCAGTGACAAATTGGATTTGCTCACTTCGATATAGTAACCGAAAACGTTGTTGAACTTGACCTTCAGCGACTTGATGCCGGTTCTTTCGATCTCCCGCTGCTGGATGGAACTCAGCCACGATTTGCCGTCTGATGCCGCTGAACGCAGTTCATCCAGTTCCGCAGAGTACCCTTTGCGGATAACTCCGCCGTCGCTCACCGAAGCGGGCAATTCATCTGCCAGTGCCGCAGTCAACGCGGCAGTCAATTCACTGAAATCCCCGATATTGGCACAACACTCGGCAAAAAGCCGGGCGTACAAACTTTCCAACAGCACCTTCAGCGCCGGGAGCGTTTCCAGAGAACTGCCGAGATTCTGCAGATCCCGGGGAGAGGCGATACCCACATTGAGCCTGCCGACGATCCTTTCCAGATCTTTGACCACCCGGAGCGACTCCCGGAACTCCGCCAGTGCCAGCGGGTCAACGATAAAGTTTTCCACCGCATCCAGCCGCCGGACTATCGCATCATGATCCCGCAGGGGACGAACCAGAAAACTCCGCAGTTTTCTGCCTCCCATGGGGGTCACGGATTTATCCAGCACGCCCAGCAATGAACCGCGGCGGGAATTTTCAAAAAGCGAGGAGGTTATTTCCAGATTACGCAGAGTTATGGGATCAAGTTCCAGGGTGTTTTCCAGAGTCCGGAAACACAAGGTGGTGACGTGTCCGGCTTCATGGCGGAGATTTTCCACTGCATAGCGCAGAACTGCTCCGGCGGCGGCAACTGCGGCATCCTTTTCCCGCAAACCGAAACCATCCAGCGTGGAACAGTTGAAGTGGCGGCAGAGAAAATCGTATCCGGTACGGAGGTCGAAAAGGTACTCATCCAGTTCACTCCACATGGGCGTTTTCCGGTCAGCGGGGAACTCCCCGGTCTGCCGGATCAGCGCACATATATCCGGGGTGCAGAGCGCCTCGGTAACTCCGAGACGGCGCATTTCAGAAGCAAGTTTTTCCGCATTGCCGGTTTCGCATACGGAAAATTCCCCGGTACTCACATCCAGTGCCGCCAGATAAAAAGTCCCGTTTTTGTCGCAGGTAACTGCGCCGAGAAAGTTGTTCCCGTCATCGTGGAGCAGAGCATCATCGATCATCGTACCGGGGGTGATGATACGGGTGATCTGCCGTTTGACGATGCCTTTGGTGACCTGTTTGGGGTCTTCGACCTGTTCAGCTATCGCCACTTTCAACCCGGCGGCGATCAGGCGCGGCAGATAACTGTCAAGGGCATGGTAGGGAAATCCGCACATGGGTATTCCCTGCCGTTTGGTCAACGTCAGTTCCAGTGCTGAACTTACCGTTTCGGCATCTTCAAAAAATTCTTCGTAAAAATCCCCCAGACGGAAAAGCAGTACCGCATCTGCCGGGATTTGGGACTTCGCCTCCCGGTACTGTATCATCATGGGAGTAAGTTTCTGATTGTCGCTCATTTTTCATCCTCCCGGAAAAATTCTTCAGTGTAAGTTATCAGCGCTCCCAGTGCCGATGCGCCCGGTTTGGCAATGGAAATTTTCACCCTCTCAACGCCGGGGAAAGCCAGCACTTTTCCGGCAATCGCTCCGGCAAGAGCTTCCACCAGAAAAAATGAACTCTTTTCCGCGCACTCTGCCGCCGCCCTTTCCACCGCAGAGTAATCCACCGAGGCCGCCAAATCATCCGTGGCGGCGGCGCGGCGGGCATCATAGGCAAACTCCACCGTCAGAATCAGATTTTGACGGTGTATTCTTTCATCGGGCAGTGTGCCGATAATGGCATTTACCCGGAGATTGCTGACAGTTATAGTAGCCATAGCTTAAATATTTCCACCGATTGAGTATTTTTTCAACAGCGCAAGAAGATTTTTCAACGGCAATCCGATAATATTTTCCAATTCGCCGGTAAAACTCTCCACGATCAACTCTCCATGCTCCTGAATCGCATAAGCTCCGGCTTTATCCATCACCTCCACCTGTGCCAGATAGGTGCTGATGGTTTTTTCATCCAGAACTTTGAACTTCACCGAACTGCTTTCGCTCCACACTTCACTTATCCGGCAGCTCTCATTGATCAGTGCCAGACCGGTGACCACCTCATGAACTGTGCCGGAAAAGCTCCGGAGCATCTCCTTTGCCTCCGGCAGAGTTTCCGGCTTGCCGATGGCGCGGTTGTGGAAAATGATCATGGTATCCGCGCCCAGCACCCAGCATCCCGGTTCCGTCCGGGCAACGGCACGGGCTTTCAGTTCCGCATTTTTCTGCGGCAGAAGTGCGATATTTTCCCAACTTTCCAACTCCGTTACCGGGAGTGTTTTTACCGAAAAGTCAACTCCGCACCTGCCGAGAAGTTCCCGGCGGCGCGGCGATTTGGAAGCAAGTATCAGCGGATCAGACAAGAGTACCCCCGGTCAATGATTACTTTTCGACCGGAGGTTTGATGAAAATCGTCTGACCGTTACCGGATACGGTGCTGAAGTCATCATCTTTGCCGTCGGTAAAAAGGTCATCCTCATCCCGGATCTCATCTTCAGCGCTTCTTTTGCAGGAGGCGATGATCAATTTGATGTTGCGGATATTTTCCACCCCGAAAACATCTTTCATCTGCTGACGGACAATGGCACTTAACTCATCCATCAATTTGGGTGCAGTGCCATTCTGGGCATCCATTACCGCCCGCAGACAAATATCCAGAGCTTTTCCCCGTCGGTAAAGTTTTATCCGGGTGATCTCCAGTGAAGCAATGGGTTTTACCGCCTTTTTGATCACTCCGGCAATGGCAGAGGAGTTGACCACGATCAAACCGGAACTGTTTTTGATGCGGATATTGGAACAGGATCTGCGCCGGAAAATCAGCCACAGAATGAAACGCAATACCAGCAGCAGTACGATGCCCGCGATGATACCGATGATCACCCCGCGGCAGAACTCATTATCGCTCATCTTTTCCACCAGCGGATTGCTTGAGATCCAGTTGAGACAGCGATCGAACAATTCTTTCATTTTTTCCTCCGGATAACTATTATTTATTGGTTAAATTCTTGAGCTTTCAACACTGCGACAAATGCCTCCTGCGGAATATTGACCTGACCGATCAACTTCATGCGCTTTTTACCTTCTTTCTGTTTTTCCAGCAATTTGCGTTTACGGGTAATATCTCCGCCGTAACACTTCGCCAAAACGTTTTTACGCAGCTGACGGATGGTTTCACGGGCGATGACCTTGCCGCCGATCGCCGCCTGAATGGCGATCTGGAACATCTGCGGCGGAATCGCATCCCGCAACCTTTCCGCCACCTGTCTGCCCCGCTCATAAGCCATATCCGTGTGAACGATACTGCTGAAAGCATCCACCGTCTCACCATTGACCATAATATCCAGTTTCACCATTTTTCCGGCACGGTAACCCGCCGGTTCATAATCCATACTGCCGTAACCGCGGGTAATGGATTTGAGTTTATCATGGAAGTCGATCAGAATTTCATGCATGGGCATTTCGGCGGTAATGATCACATGGTTGGCATCAACTCCGGCGGTATTGGTGCAAATGCCCCGTTTGCTCATAACCAGATTCATCACATCCCCGATATACTCCGTGGGGATCATCAAATGGCAGTTGATCACCGGTTCTTCGATCCGCTCAATGCCGGAAGGATCGGGCAGATGAACGGGGTTGTCGATCTCCAGCATCTCCCCGGACTTCATGTAAACATGGTAGATAACCGAGGGATAAGTCGCCAGAATATCCATGTTGTACTCCCGGCGCAGACGCTCCTGAATAACCTCCATGTGGAGCAATCCGAGAAATCCGCAGCGGAATCCGAAGCCCAGCGCGGCGGAACTTTCCGCCTGATAGAAGAATGCGGCATCGTTGAGCTGCAATTTTGCCATGCTGGCTTTCAACTGATCGTAGTCCGCCGTGTCGATGGGGTAAATGCCGCTGAAAACCATGGGTCTCACCTCCCGGAATCCGGGAAGCGGTTCAGCACTGGGGTTCTGCACGTCGGTGATCGTATCGCCGATCTTGGTGTCGGCAGGGGATTTCAAGTTGGGGATGATGTAACCGACACTGCCGGGGCCGAGTTCCGGGTCAGGACGCATATCCGGACTGAAATGCCCCACCTCTTTAAGTTCACTTTCAATGCCGTTGGAGAAAAGTTTTATCCGGGTGCCCCGTTTGAAAACTCCCCGCTGCACCCGCACAAAGTTCACCACTCCGCGGAAGGTGTCGTAACGGGAGTCGAAAATCAATGCCGCACAACCTTTCTCATCACTTACCATCGGCGGCGGTATCCGGTCGATCACCGCCCGGAGCAGTTCCGCCACGCCTTCGCCGGTCTTGCCGGAAACCATCAGCGCCTCCTCCCGGGGCAGAGCGAGGATCTCTTCCATCTGCTCATAACACAAGGGCAAATTGGCGGCAGGCAGGTCGATCTTGTTGATCACCGGGATCACCCGCAGATTCTGGCGGAAAGCCAGATTCACATTTGCCACTGTCTGCGCCTGAACCCCCTGCGTGGCATCGATCAGCAAAATCGCCCCCTCACAGGCGCTCAAACTGCGGCTCACCTCGTAGGTGAAGTCCACATGTCCCGGAGTGTCGATGAGGTTCAACTCATAAACCGTATCCCCGTCGGGGGCATACATCATCCGGACAGGGTGGGATTTGATGGTGATACCCCTTTCCCGTTCCAGATCCATACCATCCAGCAGCTGTTCCTGCAGATCCCGTTTTTCCACGGTGCCGGTAATTTCCAGCATCCGGTCGGCGAGGGTGGATTTGCCGTGGTCGATATGCGCAATAATACAGAAGTTGCGGATATTTTTCAATTCAGCCATAAAGTTATTTTTCCAAAGTTTCAGTTATTACCCGTAATACATTTCCGCCGATGATCCTGCGGATCTCATCATCGGTAAATCCTCTCTGCACCAGACCCACCGTGTAAAGCGGCCAATTCAGCCAGTTCACTGAATCGTACTGCGCTTCACTCATCAACTCATATCCGGCTCCCGGCGGAGTCCAGAATTGTTCCAGAATGGGGCGGTACGCCGGAATATCACAGCCCGTTTCCACTGCCGCCAGCGGGAACCCGTTATCCGTACCGATGGCAACATGATCGACCCCGAATTTGCGGGCGACATATTCAATGTGATCGAGCATGGCATTCAAATCCATACTTCCCTGCAAAAAGGGCGGATGACCGCAAATGCCGATGTAACCGCCGGACTCCTTGACCGCCTGAATGACCTCATCGCTCTTTGCCCGGTAGTGAGTGGAAAGCGCTCCGGCGGCGCTGTGGCTAACCACCAGCGGTTTCCGGGAGATCTTCGCGGCATCATAAGTGGTTTTCTGCCCGCTGTGGGCGGCATCGGGGATAACTCCGACGCGGTTCATTTCCCAAACCGCTTCTTTGCCGAAGTCGCTCAAGCCGCCGTTGGCGCTTTCAGCACAGCCGTCACCGAAGAGATTTCTCCGGTTGTAGGTCAGGTGCATCATCCGGACACCCAGACGGAAAAAGACTCCGATCAAGTTGAGCGCCTCCTGAGGGGAAACGATCCGGTCAGGCAGCGGCACCCCGTTGGTAGTCATATATATTGCCCGGTGTCCGCGGGCTTTGATCCCGGCAAGCTGATGGGGATAGACCGCTCTTTCGTAAACATCGGCAAGTTTATCTGCGGCATTGGTGTAACAGCTCAGGCGGAAGAGCATTTCCACCGCATCATTGCCTTCAATGCCGCTGTTTTGAAAGTTGCAGTCAACTCCGGCAAACTCCCATGCTTCTTTCAGGAGTTTGACCATCTGCGGATCTTCAAAACAGCCGATCATGCGGAACTCTTCCAATGCCCGGTTGATCTCGTCGCGGGATGCTCCGGCTGAGATCAATTTTCCCACCTGAGGAGCAGCACCTCCGCCGGTGGGTGAAAAACCGTAGGCATCAAAGACGTAACTTTCAGCATGGAGTTCCAGACCGTGACGCAGAGTTTTTTCATCCGGTCTCAGTACATCCATGGCATTTTTTCTGATTCTTTCCAATCTGGTGCGCATGATCAACCTGTTCCCCTTATGGGGCAATTTTATAAAAATATTCAAATAAAAACTGTTACACGGGAATTGTATATAATATATACTGTTTTCTCTGTCTCTTCAACGTCAGCAGCCCAACTTATCGTTGAGTTTGGCAGAAATTTCAGCTGCGATCTCAGCCATTTTTCCTTCCGGATAGTTCAACTGCCGCCAGTTCCAGCGGAACTCATCTTCCGCACCCCGGGGAATCACATGCAAATGGGCGTGCATGACCACCTGTCCGGCGGCAGTACCGTCGGCAAGATGGAGATTGTAGGCATCAAATTCATCCAGCCTTTTGAGCAGAATACCGATACGGCTGGCAACATGAAACATTCTCCCGGCGGTCGCTTCCGGAATGGTGGCGGCAGACTGATGATGCTCTTTGGGTATCACCAGCGTGTGACCGAAGTTGATGGGGGAAATATCCAGAAATGCGTAGATCAACTCATCCTCATAGATCCTGGCACTGGGGATCTCACCGGCAATGATTTTGCAAAAAATACACTCACTCATAATATTTACCTCTGAAAAAGTTCTATAATTGACTTCTGGTCTCCGAAAACGGTCAGCTGATCACCGGCTTTCAAGGTGGTATCCGGACCGATGGCACATACATTCAATCCATCCGGGGTATATTTGATCAGGATGGTTATATTGTATTTTCCCCGCAGATCCAGATCTTTCAGGGGAATATTTTCCAATGCGGGGGGGACGATCACATCGGCAATGGCAGAACCTTTGAATTCAAAGATGTCGGAAATATTTGCCAGTGACAGCCGGCGGGCAAGGCGGGATGCCACATCCAGTTCCGGCTGGATGACCTCATCCGCTCCCAGACGGTAGAGTATCTTCTCCTGAATGGCGCTTTTGGATTTGATTATCACCTTTTTCGCGCCTGATTGTTTGAGCAGAGTAAGCGCCAGAACCTGACTTTCAAAGTAACTGCTCATGCCGAGGATAACGGCATCAAATTTATCCACATTCAGCTCCCGGATCACCTCTTCGCTGGTGGCATCGGCAATGACCGCATCGGTCACTTTGTCCTTCAACTCCTCCACCCGGGCGGCGTTGCGGTCGCAGATAAGCACCGTATTGCCGCTCCTTGCCAGCGTGACAGCAAGCCGGGTACCGAATGCCCCCATGCCGAATACTGCGTAACTGTTTTTTGCCATAATTCAGTAGTTCCTTGATTTATCCCACGATTATCCGCTCTTCCGGATAATGCAGGGCATTGGGTTTCTCTTTGCGGACGAAAAACATAAATATCGCCAGCGGACCTATTCTGCCGGCAAACATCAAAAGCGCCACCAGCCATTTGCACCCGTCTGTAAGCTGCCGGGTAACCCACCCTGCATCCAGACCGGTTGCACCCAGTGCTGAAGACGCTTCAAAGAAACACTGCTGATCACTGAGGTGCGGTGAAAATGCACTGAGCAGAAGTCCGCCGCCAACTGCCAGCAGAATAAAGATCACCGCAATGGTAAATGCCCGCAACACCGTGGGCAAGGCAATGGTTCTGCCGGAAATTATCACCGTGTTATCCCCTTTGAAGGAGCTGGATAAAGCGGCGAAGATCACTGCCAGCGTAGTGGTTTTCAAACCTCCCGCCGTCGAACCGGGCGAACCGCCGATAAGCATCATCACAATGATCAAAGTCAGACATGCCGGGGACAACTCTGCCAGATTCACCGTGGAGTACCCGGCAGTACGGCTGGAAATCGAAAGATAAAAGGCGTCAAACAGCTTCAAATCGCTTCCGTGAGGCGCCATGCTGATCAAATAGAGTGACAGTGTGCCGCTGATGATCAGAACTGCACAGCATTTCAGCACTATCCGGGAGTGCAGACGCATCCGGTGACGGCGGTCTTTCAAAAGCTGTAGCAGATCGTAAATCACATAGACCCCCAAACCGCCGAGAAAGATCAGACAGAGAGAGATCACCTGTACATATCTGCCGCCTTCAGCAATATCCCCGGCAAGGGGACCGATGCCCGCATTGCAGAAACTGCCGATGGAGTAAAATACCGCATACCAGAGCGATTCCCACGCTCCGAAACCGCCCAGCAGAAATCCGGGAAACATCAGTATCGCTCCGGCAACTTCACAGACAAAGGTGTAAGTGGCAATAGTCCGCATCAGCGACTCTGTTCCGGCAAAGGAGAAGCGGTCATTGAGATTGAACATTATCAATGCCCCATCCACTGACAGTTCCCTGCCGCTCAAAAGCAGGATTATGGCACTGAGAGAGAGTATTCCGAAACAGCCCAGCTGTATCAGCACCAATATGATAAATTGACCGAAAAAGGTAAATTCATACGTCCCCACCGCCGCCAGACCATTGAGACAAACGGCACTGCAGGCGGTGAAAAAAGCATCGGTCAGGGTCAATTCATGCTGACAGACTCCCGGCAGTTTCAACAACAGAGTACCGAAAGCTATCAGCACCGCAAAGGAGAGCGGCAATCCCCCTTTTTTTATCAGATTAAGACGCATAACCGGCAGGGGTTCCTTTTTTTTGTATTACCAGCCTTCGACGATTCCGGAAACAACACCTTTTGCCGCCGAAAAGAGCGCCATACGCAGTGCGCTCTGCCGGGAGGTTTCCAAATCCGGTCCGTTGGTGAACATCGCGGAACCGGTGACTGACGCATTGGAAACAAGCGGCTTGGCTCTGCCGGGCAGAACCAGAGAGTACTGCACTTTCACAACGCACTTCCACTCTGTCGGCATCAGTGAATCAGAACCGTCAGGCAGCGAAGAGGCATCCATCGCCTGATACGCCACATCAATGATCCGGGCGTAAAGAATACAATCCGCTTTGTGAGCATCTTTCAGCTTCAGTGAACCATCCACCGTGATCCGTTCAGAGAGCAGACCCCGCAGCATGGCTGAACCATTGTAAAAGATCGTATCATTGATCACCGGAGCAACGGCGATAGTTTCCAGCTGAGGATGGGCAAGAGAGCCGAATTGGTAGCCGCATCCGGAAATGATCAGCATGGTCAAAATGGATAAAAGTACAGAAATATATCTCATTTTTTCTCTCCTTCCGGTTTCTTCTCCTCAAGTTTTTTGAGCTGTTCACCCTTGATGTCCGGGATATTCAGGAGGTAGGGAGAATCTTTGTCGTTGGGTGAAATCAGGAGCAGTTCCGCATTTTCCGGAATGCTGTAAGTGCGCAGATCGGGCAGCCGGGGTTCAGTTTCCGCAGTGGGGGAAGGCAGATAGTTGCCGGAAACTTCCATCAGATTTTTTTCCGCCTCCGGAGCGGTACGGCTGTCGGGGAAACGGGTCATCAGCTCGGCAAGATAACGCTCTGCCACTTCACTTCTGCCGCTTTTGCGGTAAAACTCAGCGATTTCAAAGAGACGGTCAGCCTGCACATCCCGCGCCTTTGCCAGAGTATTCCGGGCGAACTCGATCTCCTTATCTTTGGGGTAATCTTTGCAGAACTTCTTGAAAAGTTCCACTGATTCATTGACGTAACGGCTGTCGCCGTCGCCCCTGCCGGAAAGCATGTAAAGTCCGTTTGCCAGTGCCAGCAGAGCATATTTCCGCTCCGGAGCTTTGGGGTGGTGTTCCAGAAGCGCCCGCAGCTGTTCCAGAGATTTGCGGGTTTTCCCTTCCAGATCGTAATAGATCGCCAACTGCATCCGCGCGGCGGGGGCGTGTTTGGAAAAAGGCGCCCGTTTCAATGCCGCAGTATACACCTCTTCGGTGCGGTCAACATCCACCCAGAAAGGAACCCAGCGGAAAAACCAGAAAGACGGTTCCCGCACTCCCTGACGGAAAAGTTTGCCGATCTCAAACTCCCGGGCTATAAGATCCTGACAGGAGACATACTCCGGATAACGCTCCAGAAGTTCTTCGATCATCGTAAATTCACGGTAGTAAAGTTCACACATCCGGTACGATGACATCTGAGCGATAAGACTGTTGGCACGGATCGCCGGACTTTTTGCATAAAAGCGGCATCTTTCAAACTCCTCTGCCGCGTCATAGTATTCTCCGGCTTCATAAAGGGCTTTGCCATCCTGATAAATTTTGGAGGCAGTGTTGTCGTCCGCAGTAACATCTTTATCAGCCGCACAAAGCTGCACAACTGAAAAGATCATCAACAGTGTCAGAGATCTTGTCAACAGTATCTTTACCGGATTTGCCATAAAAACCTCACATGATTTTCAGACCGGGCAGGTCTTGAATGTCAATGATTCCGGCGACCAGATTATTTTCATCGACCACCACCAGATCGTCGATCCGGCGGTTTTCCACCAGCTTGATCACCTCGACCACCATCGCTTCGGTATTGACCGAAATGGGGGAAGGAGTCATGACTTCACTCATTTTGCGGGTCAGAATAGCATCATCCTGAGCCGCACTGCGGCGGAAATCGCCGTCGGTGAAAATTCCCAGCAGTTTGCCTTCGCTGTCGGCAACCACCGCCGCACCGCTGCGGGCATGACTCATGGCATAGAGAGTCTCCCGGACGGTGAAATCCGGCGGAACTACTGCGGCATCAGCAGCTTTGCGCATCACATCGGATGCCTTCATCGTAACCATTCTGCCGATGGCCCCGCCGGGGTGACGGCGGCCGTAATCGCTTTCAGTAAAGCCGTGTTTATCCAACAGCACCATAGCCAGAGCGTCACCGAGAACCAGCAGCGCCGTGGTGGTGGTGGTGGGAGCCAGATTGAAGGGACACGCCTCTCTGGGAACCGCCATTTCCATAACGAAATCGCTCATTTTCGCCAGAGAAGACTCTTTATTGCCGGTGATCGCCGCAAGTTTCACGCCCAATCTTTTGGCAGGGGTGAGAACGACCAGGAGTTCTTCGGTTTCCCCGGAGTAACTCAGAGCGATGAGCAGGTCGTTTTTCTGGAGCAGTCCCAAATCACCGTGACGAGCCTCCACAGGGTGCATGAATACCGCCGGATTGCCCACGCTGGAAAGAGTGGCGGCGATCTTCTTGCCGATGTAACCGGATTTGCCGACGCCGGTCAGAACGATTTTTCCCCCCGCATCGATAGCGGCGGCACAATGCTCCACCAGCTCTTCAAAACCGGCATCAAGTTTATTCCGCAAAGTGGTGACACCTTCGATTTCGATGTCAAATACTTCCCGGGCAATATCCAAAGCACTTCGCTGGTTGCTCATAAAAGCTCCTTTTTCTTGAAGTGCCGCACTTTTCAGAGACGGCACGCACTGATTTCCATTACGATAATACCTCTGCCGCCGATACGGTAAAGCTCATCCATGACGGCATTGCACTCCTTGCGCTTGACCATCGACTTGACTGCCACCCAGTCGGGATTGGCAAGAGGAGCGATGGTGGGAGCTTCGATACCTGGAGTTATCCGGCAGGCTTCATCCAGTTTACTGCGTTCAATATCATACTCTACCATCACATATTCGGCGGCGCGCATGATTCCCCGGATGCGGGCAAGCAGCAGAGCGACTTCCGCTCTTTCGGCACATGCTTTACTTCCGGCGATGACGACAGCCTGACTGTGGAGCATCGGTTCACCGACGATCTCCAGACCGGCTTCTTTCATGGTTGCTCCGGACTCCACCACATCGGCAATGGCATCAGCGACGCCGAGAGCGATGGAAATTTCCACTGCGCCGTCCAGTTTGACGACTTTGCAGTTGAGGTTGCGTTTAGCCAGTTCAGCTTTGAGCAAGCTGGGGTAACTGGTGGCGATACGCAGACCGTCGAATTGTTCAAGGGTGAGTTTTTTCTCTTTCGGAGCGGCAAAGCAGAAACGGGATTTGCCGAAACCGAGTTCAAAGATAGTTTCCACCTCTGCGCCGCTGTCCTGAGCGAGGTCGATACCGGTGATACCGACGTCGATGATACCGCTGCCCACATAGAGGGCGATATCCCGCGGACGCAGGAAGACGAAATCGATTTTATTTTCCGCATCCTGAATAACCAGCTCCCTGCCGCTGCGGCGGCAGCGGTAACCGGCTTTGCTCAGGAGGTTCACAGCGCCTTCGCTGAGGGCGCCTTTGTTGGGCAGAGCCAACTTCAAATTGCCGCTGAAATCGTTCATAAGTACTTGTAAATATCCTCAAGTTTCATTTTTCTGTCGATCATCATGACCTGCAGGTGATAGATGAGCTGGCTGATCTCTTCGGCGCAGCGGTCATTGCCTTCATATTCGGCAGCCATCCACACTTCGCCAGCCTCTTCGACGATTTTTTTGCCGATAAAGTGGGTGCCTTTTGCCAATTCCTTGACCGTGCCGGAGTTCGGGTCGGCAACGGCGGCTTTGGCGCTCAATTCTGAAAAAAGTTCTTCAAAAGTTTTCATTTTTATCATATTCCTGTGATATGCTCACTGATTTGACTACACTCCGATTTTATAATATAACTCCGCGAATGGAGAATTGCAAGGATTATTATAATAATATACACACTTGCCTGATACCGGGACGCCTTCAGTTGCCGCCCTCTCACGAGGGTTTGAT
>JAZUPS010000041.1:0-2105 GCA_045605305.1 Victivallaceae bacterium | reverse complement strand
CCACGATCATGTCTGCCGAATTGAACAGTGTCGCGATAACATTCGCCGCAATCAACGGTACGGTGAATATGACGATTTTATTGAAAAGCGGCCCGTGACACATATCGATCTGATACTTTTTGGCACTGCCCATATTCTGATCTCCCATGTTTTTATAAACTTGCACTTAATGTAGTTGCTGACCGGATGATTTGCAATCATAATTGTTGAAAAAAAGATGTTTTTTTTTGACTTGAATGCATCCGGGATCCGACATTGATATTTTTTTATCAAATTAATTGGGCAAACGGGGGATTTTGATTTGAATTTGATTTGAAACGGTGCTATATTTTACATCAGTAATTTTGTATCCTGCCGCTGTGCAGTTTTTTGGGAATTCTGTTCCGGAAGATGTTTCTGCGGGGATGAGATGTTAACAAATAAATGCAATTCGACCATAAACTATTAAAAGGGAGAAAATTATGAGTTGTTGCAAAAAATTGTCAGAGGGTGCCGCTGAAAAGTTCGCAGAACTTGATGCGTTTATCGCCACTCTCGGCGTTGACCGTAACGATGACCGGCGGCGCGGAAGACTGATCCAGGTGCTGCACAAGGCTCAGCAGATCTTCGGTTATCTGCCCCGCGAAGTCCAGCAGCATGTTGCGCAGAAACTTTTCCTCGCCGAAGCACAGGTTTCCGGTGTGGTCAGTTTCTATAACTACTTCAGTACCGAACCCAAAGGCAAATACTGCGTCGATGTCTGCATGGGAACTGCCTGCTACGTCAAAGGTGCCGAAAAGGTCCTTTCCGAACTGGAACGTGTCCTCGGTGTCAAGGCTGATACCCATCCCACTGAAGACGGTCTTTTCTCCATCTCCGCTCTCCGCTGCGTCGGTGCCTGCGGTCTGGCTCCCGTTATGATGGTCAATGGCAAGGTTTACGGCAAAGTTACCCCCGCCAAGGCTGTTGAAATTGTCAATGAATACAAGAAACAGGGGTAACTCATGAACAAGATCGTTTCTAAAGATTGTCTTATTGCCGCATATAACGAAAGCAAAGGCAAACTCGTTTTGCGCGAAACCGCTGAACACGATATCCATTCCGTCAAGAAAGAACTGCTCTGCTGCGGCGGTACCGGATGCCATGCTTCAAACTCCAAACAACTGATGGAAAACCTCACCGCTGCCATCAAAAAGCACGGTCTGGAAAATGATGTCAAAGTTGTGCAGACCGGCTGCTTCGGTTTCTGCGCCCAGGGCCCCATCGTCAAGGTCATGCCCGATAACGTTTTCTATGTTCAGGTCACTCCGGAAGATGCCGAAGAGATCGTCGAAAAGCATATCGTCGGCAAAGAACTGGTCGAACGTCTGCTCTTCGTCGAACCCCAGCTCAAAGCCCGCGTCGCTGACTATGCCAAGATGAGCTTCTACGCCAAACAGGAACGTATCGCTCTGCGTAACTGCGGGCTGATCGATCCCGAAGATATCAGCGAATACATCGCCAGTGAAGGTTATCAGGCTCTTGCCAAATGTCTGTTTGACATGACCCGCGACCAGGTCGTTCAGGAAGTTCTCAACTCCGGTCTCTGCGGCCGCGGCGGTGCCGGCTTCCCCACCGGTCTCAAATGGAAGATCGCTGCCGGTGTCCAGGCTGATGAAAAATACATCGTCTGTAACGCTGACGAAGGTGACCCCGGTGCCTTCATGGATCGCTCCATTATGGAAGGTGACCCCAACAGCATCATCGAAGCCATGGCTATCGGTGCTTATGCTATCGGCGCCCAGCGCGGTCTCGTTTACATCCGCGCGGAATATCCGCTCGCTGTCAACCGTCTCCAGATCGCCATCGATGAAGCCCGCGAACTCGGACTGCTCGGCGATAACATCATGGGAACCGACTTCTGCTTCGATATCGAGATCAAACTCGGTGCCGGTGCCTTCGTTTGCGGTGAGGAAACTGCTCTGATCCACTCCATGGAAGGTCAGCGCGGCGAACCGACCACCAAGCCGCCGTTCCCGGCGGTCAGCGGTTACTGGGAAATGTCCACCAACGTCAACAACGTTGAAACCTATGCCAACGTGCCGCAGATTCTGCTCAAGGGCGCGGAATGGTATTCCTCCATCGGT
>JAZUPS010000040.1:0-7614 GCA_045605305.1 Victivallaceae bacterium | reverse complement strand
CGACGCAAGGGCGACAGCCCGCAGCGAGCCTGAGCATTCGAGTGCAGCGAGAAGCGCAAGGCAACCCACGAAAAGTGAGCAATCCCATTTTTTGGCGGCAAACGTGCCGCTGCGAATTAACTGCCGCCTACCGTTGTCGGCGGCAGAAAACAGCATATTTATCTTCGTACAAAATATCTCCAATGGGATTCGACGCAAGGGCGACAGCCCGCAGCGAGCCTGAGCATTCGAGTGCAGCGAGAAGCGCAAGGCAACCCACGAAAAGTGAGCAATCCCATTTTTTGCAAAAGCAAAAAATGATCAAAGCAAAAAGAAAAAGCAACAGCGGGAAAACTTGTTTTCTAAAGCTGTTGCTTGCTTTTTGCGGGATTGCGTAACGGTGATTTCAGAAAAAAGACAAAAAAACTGGCATCTCCAATGGGATTCGAACCCATGTTGCCGGGATGAGAACCCGGTGTCCTAGGCCTCTAGACGATGGAGACACGTTCTGGTACATGAATAAAATATACCTCAAAGAATGGTAATTGTCAAGTAAATAGTGCAATAAAAGTTGAAAATCTTGTAAAATAAGGTTATATTAAGCCAAAATCCATAGAGAAAGAGAGGATGATCATGTCAGAAGTAAGAACCAGATTTGCTCCGAGTCCGACCGGATTTATGCATGTCGGCAATTTGCGTACCGCGCTTTATGCCTGGCTGTTGGCACGTTCAGAGGGTGGTAAATTTATTCTCCGCATTGAAGATACCGATCAGGCACGTTATGTTGCCAACGCGGTGGAAGTAATTTATGCCACACTTAAAAGTGCCGGTTTGGAACATGACGAAGGCCCGGATAAAGATGGCGGCTGCGGTCCCTACATCCAGAGTGAACGCAAATCCCTTTACCGTGAATATGCGGAAAAGCTGGTCAATTCCGGTCACGCCTACTACTGTTTCTGTGAGAAGTGCGAAGAAAGCGGCGAAGATGAGATCCACGATGCATCCGCCCTTTGTCCCTGTGCCGCTATGGATGCTGCTGAAGCTGCCGCAAAAGCCGCATCCGGCGTACCCCATGTGATCCGTCAGCGTATCGACCGGAGTAAGGTCAGCACCTTTACCGATGCGGTATTCGGTGAGATCCAGATCGAAAACAAAGTTCTTGATGATCAGATCCTGCTCAAGCAGGACAACATGCCCACTTATAACTTCGCCAACGTGGTGGATGATCATCTGATGAATATCACCCATGTGGTGCGCGGTTCGGAGTATCTTTCCAGTACGCCGAAATACAATCTGCTTTACGAAGCATTCGGCTGGGAGATCCCGACTTATGTCCATTTGCCGCTGATCATGGGCAGAGATGCCGACGGAAATGTTTCCAAACTTTCCAAACGTCACGGTTCGGTAAGTTTTGAAAATCTTGTGGCAGAGGGGTATCTCCCCGAAGCGATCGTCAACTATATTGCTCTGCTGGGGTGGTCACCGAAAAGCGACCGGGAGATATTTACGCTGGCGGAACTGGGGGAATCCTTCAAAATCAGCGGCTTGAACAAATCTCCCGCAGTCTTTGACTACGACAAACTGCGCTGGATGAATTCCGAATACATCAAAGCTCTTTCTCCGGAAGAGTTTGCCGCCAAAGCTCTGCCCTTTGCCAACATTGAAGGTACTTTCCTCGCCGGAGCATGGGAGAAAATCGCCGCTCTGCTCCACGGCAGAACCGAAGTATTGAGTGAAATTCCGGAAAAGATCGGCTTCCTGCTGGCTCAGCCGGAGTACGATATTGAACTTTTCTCCCACAAAAAGAGCAAAAGTGACCCGGAAAACACCCGGGAAGATCTGCCGGAACTGCGCAAACGCCTTGCGGAACTTGAAATGTGGAATGCGGAAAATATTTCCGGTGTCCTTTCCGCCTTTGCCGCTGAAAAAGAGGTGAAAGCGGGCCGTCCGATGTGGCAGGTGCGCATTGCGGTTTCCGGTTGTGCGGTAACGCCGGGAGGTCCGGGGGAGATCATGGAGATCCTCGGCAAAGAAGAGTCCCTGAAACGAATTGACAACGCATTGGCAAAACTGGGATGAAATGCTCTTGCCAATTTTGCGTATCAGTGTTATATTATAATAGGTAATAACAGCGGAGGAAAAAATGAAACTTTTCATAATCGGTTTGCTGATTTTATGTGCCGGATACTTCATTTACGGCTCGATAGTGAAAAAAATCCTTCAGCCGGATGACCGCCCGACTCCGGCAGTTGCTTCACCTGACGGCGTGGACTTTCTGGTTCTGCCGAATTGGAAAAACATGCTTATCCAGCTTTTGAATATCGCCGGTATCGGTCCGGTGATCGGTGTTATCAGCGGTATTCTTTTCGGTGACATCGTCTTTGTGATAATCCCGATCGGCTGTGTGCTTATGGGAGCGGTTCACGATTATGTGGCGGGAATGATGTCCATCCGTCACAACGGTGCAAATCTGACTGAACTTGTCCGTCTCACCATGGGTAAAACCCTGTACCGGATCTTTTCTGCATTTCTGGTGCTTGCTCTGCTTCTGGTGGTGGCGGAATTCATCAATGTCCCGGCGCGTTTGACGGCGGGAATCTTTGACAACAGCAATGTGGTATTTTTCTGGAGTCTGGCGGCGATTTTCGCCTATTACATCTGTGCCACGCTCTTTCCGGTGGATAAGATCATCGGCAGGATTTATCCGATTTTCGGAGCCGTATTGCTTCTGGGAACAGTGGCGCTTTTCATCACCCTGATGATAAGCGCCGCAACTGAACCGGAGCTGCTGCTCGAAGGAAACGCCTTTCAAAGCAAAATGTTCGCTGCGGAAAAACATCAACCGATACTGCCGCTGCTTTTTGTAACCATTGCCTGTGGAATCATTTCCGGATTTCACGCCACTCAAGCTCCGATCGTTGCCCGCACGATGAGAAGCGAAAAGCAGGGGTTCGGAGTATTTTTCGGCATGATGATCGTGGAAGGATTCATCGCTATGGTCTGGTCTGCCGGAGCGCTGGCGATCTACAACAAATTCCCCGAACTTATCGGAACCAACCCCAACGGTGTGCTGGCGCGGATAACCAATTACTTCCTCCACAGCCAGATCTCACTGGTGGTGGTCATCAGTGTGATCATTCTGGCGGTAACCAGCGGAGATACGGCAATGCGGAGTTTGCGGCTGAGTTTGGCGGAAATGTTCCACATCGACCAGAAACCGGTTCTGCCCCGTCTGCTGATAATGATCCCGCTGATTGCTGTAACTGCCGGATTGCTCTGGTGGAGCAATATGGATAGCGGCAGTTTCCAGAAACTCTGGACATATTTCGCCTGGAGCAATCAGGTGATCGCGGCATTTGCCCTGCTTGCCGGTTCGATCTATCTCTTTTCGATCAAACGTCCCGCATTCATCACCGTGATACCGGGCATGTTTATCACCTTTGTCGTGGCAACCTATATTCTCTGGATCAGTCCTGCTCACGGCGGCCCGGTCGGCTTGGGACTTGAACTGAGTGACGCCTATATGTTTGCCGCATTTATCGCATTGGCAGCATTCGCATGGGCGCGAATGCGCGGCAGCGAAGTTAAACTCAATCCCTGACGACAGGAAAACTGACCGATGGCAGACAATAAAAAAATAGAGGTCACTTACGCGACCGATTACAAAGATCTCAAACTGCTCAAACGGCGGTGGTTTCCCCTGTGGAAACTTGACGGCTATGTTTTGAAGGAGTTTTTGATCAAGTATGCGATTCTGATGCTGGTATTCAGCGTACTTTTCATTCTGAGCGACTTTTACCGGGATATTTCCGACTTTCTGGATGCGAAAACTCCGGTAAAAGAGATCGCGGCGTATCTGATCTACCGTCTGCCGGGAAATATCCGGTTCATCATGCCGATTTCCATGCTGCTCGGCTGTATGTGGACGATGGCGACCTTCGGAAAAAATCTGGAAGTTACCGCCATGCGGGCATCCGGAGTCTCTCTCATGCGCTGCGGCGGAGCGATTTTCGCCGTCGGTCTGCTGGTCACCGGAATAAATGTTTATTTCAACGAGGTGCTGATTCCCCATACTTCAGTTCAGGCGGAAGAGCTTTTTGACTCCGGAACTGAAGGGCACCGTTATGCAAAAAGTCTGCTTACCTACAAAAGCGCCGATGATCAGCGCCGCTGGCTCTTTCAGCTCTTTGTCGTCGGCGAAGAGCAGGAAAATGCCACGCTGAAAACCGTCTGGACCAAGCCCATGGTCACCAAACTGGTGGGCGAAGCCGATACCCCGGAGTTCCAGACCCGGCTGCAGAAGATACTCGGCGCCCGCTTCGCCGATCTGCCGCCTTTGAGTGAACCGGAAAAACGGGCGCTGGCAATAGCCGCTCTGCTGGAAGGCAGAAAAATCGACTTCAACATCGAAAAGGCTCACTACGATGAAGAGGCGGAAGAGTGGGTCTTTGACAAGGGAACTTTTGTCAGTTACGACCGGGCGGAAGAGGTGCTTTTCAAAGCCTCTCAGGGAACGATCCAGCTCCATCATCCCATTGAGTTTGCCGGTTTGCGCTTTTCCAAACAGGAAATTCCGGAAAAACCGCAGGATATTTTGAATGCCGTCAAGGAGAAAGACAACCTTGCCACTCCCCTGATCTGGCAGATTTTGCGGAAAAACCCCGATATGCCCCGGCGGGTGCGCTGTATTTATGAAACAGTATTTTACTACCGGCTTGCCTTCCCGTGGTCATGTTTTCTGGCGGTATTTCTGGGTATCCCGCTGGCGACCCGCAACGAGCGTACCGGCAGTATGCTGGCGATCATTTCCGCTATCGCTTTGATCGTGATCTACATCGTAGTGGCTCAGTTCTTCCTGATGCTGGGCAAAAGCGGTTCCCTCGACCCCATGATCTGCGGTCTGGCGCCCACTATCGGGTTCATTATTGCCGGGGCAATAAAAGTGATGCATGACCGGGTGTGACGGAATTTATGGAACTTTTTGACACCCATTTCCATCTTCACGGAGAGGATGATATTGCCGGATTCATGGAACGCACGCACTCGGATCTGCTTCTGGCGGCGAAGGATTTCCGTCAGACCCCCGACCGGCTGCTCATGCTCTGCGCGGGGAGCAATTACGCCGAATCGCTGAAAGCCATGGAGTTTGCCCGGCAGGTGAAAGAGGGGTACTTTTCCTGCGGAGTCCACCCCCACGATGCGGAAGAGTTTCTGGCAAATGAGGAACCGGACTTTGCCGTTTTCAAAGATGAAGAAAAACTGGTTGCGATCGGTGAGATCGGGTTGGACTACTTTTACGACTACTCCGATGAGGTCAGTCAGAAAAAGGTGATGGAAAAGTTTCTCGCCGTGGCGCTGGAGTGGGATTTGCCCGCCATGCTCCACTTGCGGGATAAGGAAAACCGCCGTCAGGCTTACGCAGATGCCCTGGCGATGCTGACGGATTTTGCCCATGCCGGCGGCAGATTCGTTATCCATTGTTATGCGGGGAACTGCGAAGATGCGGAAAAATTTCTGGCTCTTGGCGGTTATTTCGGTGTGACCGGCATGTATACATTCAAGGCGGCGGCAAATATCCGCAGTTCAATAGCGGTGATCCCCGATGAAAAACTTTTGATCGAAACCGACTCCCCTTATCTGGCACCGGTTCCCTACCGGGGAAGGGACAATACTCCCGGCATGGTGGCTCTGGTGGCGCAGGCGCTGGGTGCTGACCGGCAGATGACTCCGGAAGATGCCGCACAGCTCTTTGCGGATAACGGGAAACGGTTCTACGGAATCAAGTAACTGAAGGATGTGAAAAATAATGATAATGGTGATAGAAACTATCCTCGCCGCGGCGGTTTTCGCTTCCCTCGCGGTAATGGCGGCATCGGCAAAGCCGGAAAATATAACCAAATTGGAAAAGTTCTGCCGCAACAATCTTGCCGGAGTGCTGCTCTCTCTGCCCTGCACACTGCTCTGTGTGCCGCTGGCAGTTCCGGTGTCGCCGGGATTTCTGATCAACTGGCTCTATCCGCTGGCGGTGGTGCTGCCCATAGTCAGTTACTTTTATCTGGATCATTACGCGGCAAGAGGGGTCGCATTTCTCCTGATACTTTTTTCCTATGATGCTGTTCATGCGGCGTTTGACATACATCTGCCCGGAGCAGAAGCGGTGACGGTCATTATGCTGATTGCCGGTATCGCCGGGATCTGGATAGCCGCCAAACCCTGTACTCTGCGGGATATATTCCGCAAATGTGCCGTTTCAACAGTGTGGAAATATTGCGCCGCCGGAGCCGGAGCGCTCTGGTCGCTTGCCGCATTATATTTGCTGATAATGATCATTATTGGAGTATATGTCAAATGAAATCCTACTTCCGCAAAGAGATCGATGCCATTGCCGGATATGTTCCCGGTGAACAGCCCAAAGTGGCAAATCTGATCAAACTCAATACCAATGAAAACCCCTATCCCCCTTCACCGGCGGTGATGGAGGTGCTGAAAAACTTTGATTACGGCAAACTGCGCCGCTATCCCGACCCGACCGCCGATGCGTTGCGGGAACTTTTCGCTTCGGATGCGGGGATGAAGAAGGAAAATGTGATCGTGGGCAATGGTTCGGATGATTTTTTGACCATGATCTTCCGCGCTTTCACCTCTCCGGAACTGCCGGTGGCGGTCTTTGATCCCACCTACTCCCTTTATCCGGTTCTGGCGGCGATGCAGGGCGCTCCGGTAATAAAGATCCCGCTGGCAGAAGCGGATTTTTCCTATCCGGAAAACGCCGTGGAGCAGGCAAAAGATGCCAACTTGCTGATCATCACCCGCCCCAATGCCCCCACCGGGAACTGCGCTCCCCGGGCGCTGGTGGAAAATATCTGCCGGGAGTTCGACGGCATTGTGCTTATTGATGAAGCATACGGGGACTTTTCCGCTGACAACTGTCTGGAATTTGCCAAAAAGTTTGATAATGTGCTGGTGATGAGAACCTTTTCCAAAGGCTCATCCATGGCAGGGCTCCGGATGGGGTACGCGCTGGGAAATGAGGTTTTGATCACCGGATTGATGAAACTCAAGGACTCCTACAATGTGGATATGCTCTCGCAGGAGCTTGCCAAAGCCAACTATCTGGATAAAGATTACCGGCAAAAGTGTGTTGCTCAAATCATTGCCGACCGGGAAATATTGACCGCAGAGCTGAAAAAACTCGGATTCAAGGTGATCCCGAGCGAAGCGAACTTCCTCTTTGCCGCGCCGCCGGATGGGGATGGGAATGGCGCATTTCAGGCGTTGCGGGAGGAAGCGGTGATCGTCCGCTATTTCCCCGGCAAAGTCACCGGAGCTTACCTGCGGATAACCATCGGCACACCGGAAGAGAATACCAGACTGCTGGATGTGTTGAAAAAACGGTATCAGTAAATGAAAAAATTTTTCGTTCTCCTCCTCTCATTCATCACCGCAGCCGCCCTCCGGGGTGCCGGTGAACTCCGCTTGGCTGATGCCACCGGCGGCGCACCGCTGGAAGCAGTGATGCAGGCGGCATTGACCCTTTCAATGGCAGAGGAGTTGAGCGTGAGTATGCAGCGGCAGCTGCCGACTGCGGGCCTGACGGCACTGGGGGCGGGGGAAGTCGGGGGGGGGATCATCGGC
>JAZUPS010000039.1:0-14534 GCA_045605305.1 Victivallaceae bacterium | reverse complement strand
ATGCAGGGTACTTTCCGTTTCTCATTCGGGCCGTGGAATATTCATGAGGGTGCCGATCCCTTCGGTCCGGAAGTCCGCTCTTCCATCGCCTTCAACAAGAAACTTGCTCTCTACAAGGAGCTGGGTTTCGACGGTGTGCAGTTCCACGATGACGATGCCGTTCCGGCGATGAATGATCTTACTCCCGAGCAGATCATTGCCGAAGCCTCCGCGCTGAAAAAGACTCTTGATGATCATGGTCTTACTCCCGAATTTGTGGCTCCCCGCATGTGGTTCGACCCCCGCACCATCGACGGCGGTTACACCAACAACTGCGCCAAGTGCCGCCAGTATGCCCTCGACCGCACCAAACGCACCATCGACATCGCCAAAGCCCTCGGAACCAAAAACATCGTTCTCTGGCTCGCCCGTGAAGGCACTTACATCCGCGAAGCCAAAGACCCCGTGGTTGCCACTGAGCGCATCGGCGAAGCTCTGCAGACCATCCTCGACTATGACAAGGATGTGCGGGTCATGATCGAATCCAAACCCAATGAACCCATGGATCACACCTACATCCCCACCATCGGTCACGCTATCGCCATGGGACTGATGACCAGTGATCCCAGCCGCGTCGGCTGTCTGATCGAAACCGCTCACGCTCTGCTTGCCAACCTTTCACCTTCCGATGAAATGGGTTTTGCTCTGGCTCACAAAAAGCTCTGGAGCGTTCACCTCAACGACCAGAACGGTTTGAAGTTTGACCAGGATCTCACCTTCGGTGCGGTCGATCCCCGCCGCGCGCTCAATCAGGTGCGTGTCCTCGATCAGCACGGCTTCGGCAACAACGGCGAATGGGTCGGTCTGGATGTCAAAGTCATGCGTACCCAGAAAGAGGGCGCTGACCTCAAACATCTGGCGTACAGCCGCAAGATCTTCCTCCGTCTGCTGGAGATCTCCCGCTCCCTCGACGATGCCAAAATCGCCGAAATGGTCGGTTCCCGCGACTACGAAGAGCTGAACTGGTACATCCTTGATGCCATGATGAAAGGATAATTTCTATGAAACGCAAGATCCGTATGGGATTGGTCGGCGGCGGACCGGGCAGCTTCATCGGCGCCGTCCACCGCATTGCCGCCCGGCTTGACGGGCAGATCGAACTGGTTTGCGGAGCATTTACCCGTGACCCGGTCAAATGCAAAGCTATGGCACAGGAACTTTACCTGCCGGAAGAGCGCTGCTATGCCTCCTATCAGGAGATGATCGAATGTGAAAGCAAACTCCCTTCGGGTGAGCGGATGGACTTCGTTTCCATCTGCACTCCCAACCATATCCATGCTCCGATCGCACTTTATGCAATGGATCACGGTTTTGATGTATTGTGTGAAAAACCGATGACTCTGACTGTGGAAGAAGCCGAAGCGCTTGCCGCCAAAGTCAAAGAAACCGGTCTGGTCTTTGCGCTGATGCACAATTACACTGCCTATCCGATGGTGCGCGTTGCCAGAGATATGATCGCCAACGGTGATCTGGGTGAGATCCGCCGCATCATGGCGGAGTATCCTCAGGGCTGGCTTGCCGATGTGGTCACTGAAGATAATATTCAGGGTTCATGGCGCACCAATCCGGAAACCACCGGCATAAGCTGCTGTATGGGTGACATCGGTTCCCATGCGGAAAATCTCTCTGAATTTATGACCGGGCTGCAAATATCGGAACTCTGTTCCAATATCAAGAACTTTGTTCCCGGCAGAAGCGGTCTGGATGATGACGGTGATGTACTGCTCCGTTTTGAAAACGGCGCTCAGGGTGTCATCAGCGCCAGTCAGGTGGCAGTCGGCGAAGAGAATGCTTTGAAGATCCGCATTTACGGAACCAAAGCCGCTATCGAATGGCGTCAGGAAGATCCTGAAACCCTGATTGTCAAATACAATGACGGTGCCGCGCGCCGCTTCCGCCGCAACTGGGCAGGATGCGGAGCAAAATGGAGCCGTCTGCCCGCCGGACACCCCGAAGGATTCCTCGAAGGCATGGCAAATATCTATACCGATTTTGCCCGTGCCATTGATGCCCGTTTGAATAACGTTCCCTATCAGAGCGAATTTCCCACGGTGTCGGATGGAGTCCGCGGAGTCAAATTCATCCATGCGGCAGTTGCCAGCAAGGGTAATTGGGTGAAACTCTGAAAACAGAAAAAAGGGTTGGATTATGAGCAGAAAAGTTACTATTTTCACTGGTCAGTGGGCAGATCTGCCGCTGGAAACACTCTGTCAGAAAATGCAGGAATTCGGCTATGACGGTCTCGAACTTGCCTGCTGGGGAGACCATTTCGATGTTTTCAAAGCCGCAGAAAGCACCGCCTACTGTGATGAAAAACGCGCGTTGCTGGAAAAATACGGTCTGGGAGTCTGGGCGATCAGCAATCACCTTGCCGGTCAGCTTATTTGCGATCCTGATACCGATTCCCGTTCCGATGGTTTTGCTCCGCCGGAATTGAAGGGCAACAGTGAAGCCAAACGGGAGTGGGCGATCGCTTCCATGAAAGCCGCCGCCAAAGCCGCTAAAAATCTGGGAGTAAAGGTGGTCAACGGTTTTACCGGCAGTCCCATCTGGCACATGTTTTACAGTTTTCCGCCGGTCGGACCGGATGATATTGCTTCCGGTTACCGCCGTTTCGCGGAACTTTTCAACCCGATCATGGATGTTTTTGCTGAAAACGGTGTGAAGTTCGCCCTTGAAGTCCACCCGACAGAGATCGCGTATGACATCTTTACGGCGAAAGAAGCTCTGGCAGCTCTGGACAACCGGGCGGAATTCGGCTTCAACTTCGACCCCAGTCATCTGCTGTGGCAGGGGGTCGATCCGGTAAAGTTCCTGCGGGCGTTCCCCGACCGCATCTATCACTGCCATGTGAAAGATTGTGCGGTAACTTGCGACGGTGAAAGCAGTATTCTCGCTTCCCATCTGAATTTCGGTGATCCCCGCCGGGGATGGGACTTCCGCAGTCCCGGTCACGGTCAGGTCGATTTTGAAGCGATTATCCGCACACTCAATCAGCTCAACTATCAGGGACCGCTTTCCATTGAATGGGAAGATTGCGGCATGGATCGGGAGTACGGGGCAAAAGATGCCTGTGCTTTTACCCGGAAAATCGATTTTGCGCCCTCCAATCAGTGTTTTGATTCGGTATTCGCAGATAAATAAACTTAAAATAACTGCTTCCGGTACTGCTGCCGGAGCAGTTATTGTTGACAAATCAAGTGCAGCGTGATATATTCTGTATGATCACCTCAAAACAGGATTTTACAGTAAGCTATGGAAGATATTTTCTTTTTTGATGCCAATGTCCGGGTGGGTTTTGACAATCACCGGCGGGGAGCATCCACGGCGGAATTACTTGCCGATATGGAGCATTACGGCATTGAACGGGCGCTGGTTCGCAGTCGATGCACCGCCTGCAGCGGAGCGCTTATCGGCAACCGGCAGATTTGTAAGGAACTTGCGCAGGATACCGCCGGGAAATTGACCGGAGTGTGGTGCGTTCTTCCCTCCCAATGCGACGATATGCCTGAACCGGATGAGTTCTTTGCCGCCATGAAAGCCAATAACATCGGTGCGCTCACCATCGAACCTTTTGACCACCGTTATATCCCCTGCCGTTTGACTCTGGGCAAAATCCTCGGCGCGGCAGCAGAAAGAAAAATCCCGGTTCTGCTCCACGCATTTCAGCACAAATGGGAGGAACTTTACCGCTTTATGGCAGAGTTTCCGGAGTTGACCTGCATTTTCAATGCCGGACACAAATGGGGAACTGACCGCAATATCCGGCCGCTGCTGGAAAATTACCCCAACTGCCGGGCGGAACTGGCAGGTTACTGGGTTCCCGAAGGCATTGCCGATCTGGCAAAAATTTACGGCGCGGAAAGATTGGTTTACGGCAGCGGTTTTCCCAAATATAATCACGGCAGCGGAATGCTTCAGTTGAAACACTCCACTTTGAGTGAAAAAGAGATAGCCATGATCGCCGGGAAAAATCTTGAAGAGTTGCTGAAAGGAGCGGAGTTATGAGTTCTGTCTGGAAAAATTCCGGTACTCTCGCCGCCCGGTTCTGGGAGGAGGGAAAAGTTGAGGATTGTCCGGTCTACGATATGCACGGACACATGGGGGAACATGACTGTATCTATTTCAAACGCTGTTCCCCGGAAAGTATGATCGCGCACATGCGTCGTATCGGTGTGCGGAGATTTGTTTTTTCCCACGATCAGGCGCTTGCCGGACTTATGCGCAACGGAGAAGTGGTGGAAATTTGCAGGCAATTTCCGGACATCTTGCGGATGTATATCAGCATAAACCCTCATTTTCAGGAAAATATCAGGGAAGATCTGGCGAAATTTGATCAGTGGCGCCCCTATGTTGTCGGTTTGAAGTTCCTTGCAGACTATCATGAGATCCCGGTAACGGATAAGGCTTATGAATATGCGTGGAAATTTGCCGATGAGAGAGGTATTCCGGTGTTGAACCACACCTGGGGCGCTTCGCCATATAACGGCGGAGCGGTGATGTATGAAGCGATTTCCCGTTACCCCAATGCCAGAACTTTTCTCGGTCATTGCATTTTCGGTGAATGGGATTACTCTGAAAAATGTGTCAATGATTTCGACAATGTCTATCTGGAATTGACCGCCGTTCCCGGTGAAAGAGGCAGGATCGAAAAACTGGTCGATGCCGTCGGCAGCAAAAAGATCCTTTATGGTACTGATTTGCCGTGGTTCGATGAATATCAGGCAGTCGGCGGAGTGCTTGCCGCTAAAATAACTGATGAGGAAAAACGGGACATCCTTTACCGTAACGCGCAGGAAATTTTCGGCGATGACCGTTGAAGCAGAGTAAAATACACCGCCCGCAAGCCGCAGGGGGGGGCATACCGATTGTCCCCCGCAAAGAAAAACCGGCGGGTGTTACTCCACTGAGTTTTGACAAGTTTTTTCCAAAAGCGTTTTTTGCTTTGGCTTATGGGCAATTTCGCATCTTGCAGTAGGCCTAACGCTCAGTTTCATACAATGGCACAACGCATATTGAGAAAAATAGTTGTTTCAGACGCCTTTGAAGGTATTTTCGGTAATGAAGCGCAGGATTTTTCCGGTTGAATCAAGACCGTGGGGGTGGTGTCCCCAGGCATCCCGGGCAATAAGTTCCGCCTTTCCTCCGGCTTTGCGCCACAGATCGACCATGACAAGACCGTTTTCATCGGCGGGAACCACCTGATCAGCCAAACCGAGAACCATCAGCAGCGGGATATTATTTTCCACCATTTTCCGGTAATTATTCAATGGAGAAAGGGGATGATTTTTCAGAGCTTCGGTATCATTTTCCAAGCCGTAGGCGCAACTGACCTCTCTTTGCTCTTCAATTTTGCGGTTATGCCGCCAGTATAAATCACATACTGGGGCATCGGCATAGATGCAATTTGCGGTTTCGGGATAAGTTTCGACAAAGCGGAAGGTGTATAATCCGCCCATACTCATACCGATGAACGCCCCTTTTTTTTCAAAACTGAGAGCTTGGAGATATTCATAAAAAGAGTACATGGTTTTTACGGCTTCTTCATTGGCAAATTTGCCGTAAACGTCAATATGCACCATGTAGAAGCCCATTTGTATCAACTCTTTAACGCCGTTTCGTTCCGGGAAAGCAGTGGGCCATTCCGGCAGCCAGAACCAGTATTTTTTCTCACATTCCATTGGTGGTTCAACGATCCATGCGACAGTTCCGCAGAGATTGATTTTGTGCAGGATACCGCCATGCCAGTATTCGGTGGAAATTTCTGATGGATAAGTAATTTTGCTTTTCATAAAACTGCTCTTCCGTTGATATTGACAGTGAAATATGTTCTATTTATAATATAACCTGATAATAGATCAAAGTAAAATGAAAAAATCTGATAACAACAGAATTTTTGTCAAATAAAAACATTGAAATTGAAGTTTCAAAACTGATGACCTCAAATTCAGTGCAGTTTTACAGGTGGCGAAAGCATAACGCCCCGGCAAAACCGGGGCGGAGTTGTTTTTTAGTAAGATGATTGCAAGTATGGAACCGGTATTACGTTACAAAATATCCCGCTTTTCTTGAAATGGTTTGGGGAAGGGAAAGTTGATCGAAGCCGACGTTTGGCTTTCCCATGAAAAGAAGTTTTTCCCTTCCCCGGGAACCATCTGCCCTTTCGGGAAGAGAGATTTATTTTACCGCGCTATCAAAAGCTGCATTGTCTTTGACATTTTCCAAGCCGCGCAGCTTCAATTTGAAGCGCAATATGTTGCCCGGCTGGATGTCAAAGGGCATATTCTGATTCTTATCCGTATTACGCTGACCGTAACGGCTGCGGGGAAATTCCAGCGTATAACGTTTGCCTTCTCCCTTGTGGTTGCCGCGGGAATTGAACCAGATATAACCGTGGGTGATCTCTTTGCCGCCGATCATCGCAAAACCTTTGCCCGATGCCGGATCATACACCCCGGCAACCGGTTTGGCAAGCATGAAGTTCGGCCGTTCATAAAATACCGGATTTTTCTGCGAAAAACGGGTCTCCGGCAGCGTTATTCCCGCCGCAGGCATCACCAGTACGTCATTTTCCGCACCATCACTGCCGATCGCAGGAACAAACCTTCCGCGCCACGCAAACTGATAGTGTCCCGGATCATCGGAACTCATCCCTTTCGGCATCACATTCACCACCTCGTAACCGATCTCCAGATCCGGAGAACCGGCACTCATGGTCATCGTCCGTTTGAAGCGGAAAGGTTTATCCGGGAAACGGATGCTCACTGCCACGGAAATCCTTTCCGGTTCAAGTTCCAGCAGTTCCAGATCCCAATCCACCAGCGACACCGGCCAGTGACCCATTGCCGCCTCATCCGCAAATCCGGCGTAATCCACATGGTGCTGAACCATCTCTTTGGTAACCTGCTGTTTCATCCGCATTTCCGGCGGCAGAGCATTGCTGTAATTCCCGGCAAACAAACACTCCGTACCGCGGACTTTGAAGGAGTAAATTCTGCCGGCAGTTTCAGTAAATCCAACGCTGATAATGCCGTTATCCAGCACAAATCCCGGGTGGCCCTGACAGACCGAAGGAGTCAGTCTGACCTTGAAATTTTTCATGCCGTAAGCCTGTGCGGCACGTTTGGCAAGTCCAAGATAGTAGGATGCCCGGTCATAACAGCGGTTCTTTTCCGCCTCAGAAGCACGTTCAAAGAAGCGTTTTTCCACCTCGTTACGGAAACTCTTTTTGCCGGAAAGCTGTTTTTTCAGCAGTTCCTGCTTGGTGGATGTAAGCAGCTTTGCCGCATACTTCCGCTCCTCATCGCCGTAAACCGGATTTTTCGCCGTTTTGCCGAGAAATTCCCGGATCGGCGCAGCAAGTGCCGGTTCACTGCCGAGGGTTTTCACCAGTTTTTCCAGTTCATTGAGGTTCTGATCCCGTTTCAAAAAGTAGGTACGGGTGATCGCGGTTTTCTTTCCGTTGCTCTCAACGGCGATATTAAAGGTGTTTTTGCCGATCTTATTCAACTGGGAGGTGAACTTCAATACTCCGTCGGCAGGTACGATTCCGGCGCTCCTGCCGTCGATGGAAACTTTGCTGCCCGCCGGAGCATGAATTTTGAAATCCACCGCAGTCACTTCCACCTGACTGAATTCCCGGGGCGAAGATGCCGCCAGTACCGGGAGCTTTTTCACCTCTTCGATCTCATCGGCGATCTTATCCCGCAGCGCATACATCAACGGGTGATCATTGTGAAACTCAAAGGGAATATCGTAAATCAGCTCTGAAATGATCTCCTTTACCCTGATCCTGCCGCAACCGGGGAAACGTTTGTCGATCTCGTTGGCAAGGATCGTCATGTAGTCAAAGTCATCAAAGCTCTCTTTGATCTGCATACTGCGGATGGAGGGAACTGCTCCATCGGAACCGGCTTTCGGCGGATAAAAGATGGTGGCTCCGCCGATTTTGTGGGTCTTATCCATGCTGTCCCACGGGTTGTAACCCATCGGGGAAATGATGGTGTTCCAGAGCAAACCTCCGTTGCCGTCGGCAGAGAAGATCTGCCACGCATAGAGACGGGTGCGGATATAATCGTGATCATCCATGCAGACAGTCCAGTTGTAATACCAGATCTCCCCGCCTTTTTGCTGGTGGATACGCTGTTTGGGCAGATTGAGCAATCCGGGGGCAAGGGGCACGCACCAGCTCTGCACCGGACCGATCTCATCGGTAATATCTTTTGGGATAAAGATATTCAAATCCGGCGCGGCATCATGCAGTGTGGTGATGATCTTTTTCAAATCCGCATAAGCCGGCGGCTGGGGTTCATCAAAAAGGTAAGCATAAAAACGGGCATCGGGGAACTTTACCCGCACATGATCCATATACTGTTTGGCGAACTGGGCGGCATATTTCAAACCGTTGGCAGAGACCCATGACTCATTGCAGAAGGGGGATTTGCCCGGTTTATCCAGAGTTTTATTGCCTTCGATCCAGCCGTGATAGTGACCGAGGAAGTTCAATGGCGGAGTAACAAAGTAACGCATCCCGTCAGCGTACCAGCGGGAAATGGCGGCATCAAATTTTTCAAAACCGGTAATGACCAGATTGCCGTCTTTGATCTCCCATTCAACTTTCGGGGGATGCTTTGCCTGATTGCCCACCATGCGGTGTTCTTTGAAGAGTTTTTCAAAGTTGGCGACAACTTCATCCAGCGGCCGTTTGTCGTGCATACGGTAAGTCGGCTGATTTGCCCAGAGATAGAAAAAGTTCCGCATGTGAGGGGTGGTCGGCAGTTCAAAATTCCGGACTTTCACGCTGAGAGGAACTTCTGCCAGCAGTTGATCATTGGCAGTGATCTTCACCGTGCCGCGATAGGTTCCGGCGGGAGTTCCGGCGGGAACGGCGGCGGTCAGGTAAAAGGGAAGATTTTTTCCGGCGGCGGCATCGACCGCTTTGCCCGGCATCAGGGGGTCAGCGACCCAGCCTTTGAGAGTGGGGTTGTACTCCGCATCTTTCAGGTAAATGAAATCAACTCTGCGCCATGAAAGGTTCTCTTTGGCAATGATGTTTCTGCCGTCGGAAAGGTCACTGAAAATCACATTGACCGCGGTCAGAGGTTTTTTCGGAGCGAGAACCAGTGAAAACGGTTCTGATTCATTGGCGGCGCAGGTGATGGAAACGCCGCTTTTGGCGGGCATATTTGCAGGAATACCGCTCATTGCGGGTTTGAGATAAGCGGCATCCTGCCAGAGGGTAAAAGCAGCTGATTCTTTGATCAGAGCTGCGGTGTTCCGGGATTCAGTCTTTTTTTTTTCGACCTCTGCCGGGCCGAAGAAAAAGTCGTCAAGATAAACTTCCTGCTTGCCGGAAACCCAGAAAAGGATTTTGAAACCGACGGTATCCGCCGGAGCATAAAACTCATCTTTCAACTCTTTCCAGTCACCCGGAGTGGTATCCAGCCGGGGGTAACGGTAGGTGATTTTGCCCTGAGCATTGACACAGCCGACACTGGCGGAAATACCGGTTTTGCCTTCGGCGGAAATGACTTTTGCCCAGCAGGAGAAACGGTAACGTTTGGCGCCGATGTAAGGAATATTCATGATGTTGATCAGCATGGAAGCGTCAGTACGCTCATTTTTGACATAGTAAGCGTAAGTTCCGGTTCTGGCATTGCCGGTGCGGCGGCCGTAGGTGAAAATTCCTTTGCCTTTATAAAATTCCTTACCCAGCCGGGGGGTGGGATAGAAGCCGGGAAGCTGATTTTTCTCAAAGGAGGGGTTCCAGAAAAGGTTGCCGGTTTCCGGATCCTGCGGAGTCTGTCTGCCGAGATTGAAATTGAGGGCATCCGCAGCGAAAATTCCCTGAAAATAGACCACGATTTCCGCTTGAGGAGCATCCTCTTTCACCCGGAAATGGTGAAAGAAATCCTGTTTGCCGATGGTGGAAAATGGGGCTTTGCGGCTCCAGTAGGATTTGATATTTTTGCCGGAAGCATCTTTGAGATTGAGTACGATGATTACTCCGCTGCCGGGTTCAAAAGAGCTGATATTATAATCGAAGGTGAAATAGTAATCTTTGTTGGTATCAAGTTTCTCAATGCCCCGGAAAATCAGCTGGGTTGAACCTTTGGGATTATCGGATTTCATTTCCACGACCGCAGAACCGTCATCTTTTTTGGCAAGTTTGGAAACGATCGATGCCGCCGGAGTTTTGTCGGTGGTGAATCTGCTGCAATGGGGATCTTTAGTCAAAAGACCGCCAACCACACTTCCCGCCGCCAATTCAATGATCGATGCGGCGAAAAGGAACACAAAAAATTTTCTCATTTTTTAACCTTTGGTTATTATCTTGAATTTTTGTAAAAATCTGATCTTATCAAGTCAATCTCTGACAAAACCGGTTACAAACCACCGGTCGGTCTATTAATTAACAGTTGTTTTCTGATACACTGAATAACGGGTGTTCCAGAGTTTTTCAATAAGAGTTGCAACTTTTCCGGCACTGCTCCATTCAACATGTCCATCGAACATCAACATGTTTTCACCATTATTGTGGCGGGTTGTTAAACCTTTCATACCGTAAATATTATAGTAACAAGGTGCAGCATGATTTTTTTGTACATCACGGATAAATACCTTTGTGGAAGGGTCAACTATGTGCTGTATTTTGGCATTTTTGTTGGTTCCGGCAGCTGCTCCAGGAACACTGGTTGCAACATTAGTCAATACAGAATAAGAAACAAAATAGTTGTTCAATTGGGTTCCGTCATCCTGGGGACAATCAAAAACAGATCCGGGTTTCTGGTAACTGTAAGCAAAACAATATCCTTCCTGACCGGAAAGCAATGGTATACCGGCATAGGGTGCCAAACGACAGTACCATGACCTTGCATCCTCCTTTGCATGACCATACCATTGTTGGGAATCAGAAGCTCCGGTAGGACTTTGACCAAATGGAATATAGTCATTGTAGTCATCAATATAACTCATGGTAAATTTACCCATCTGGTTCAACTGATTGATACAGCTTGCAGCATTTCCCCGCATACGGGCAGAGTTGAGTGCCGGGAGCAGGATCGCGGCAAGGATCGCTATTATGGCGATTACCACGAGAAGTTCAATTAAGGTGAAGCTGTACAGCTTCACCTGCCCACGGGCAGGTGAAAAAGAACCTCTCTCTGCCTTATTTTTTTTCAATACATCCCGCATACGGTTACAGCAGAGATGAGAAGTAATTACGAGAAGCTCAATTAAGGTAAAGCCGTACAGCTTTACCTGCCTGCAGGCAGGTTTTCTGAAAGAATCAAACAACATTTTAACGTCCTCCTTGTTTATGGTTCGGATAATTTTTATGACTATCGGCTCACTATATAATATAGCAAAAAAATACCGATTTTCATTGTACTTTTTCGGTAATTCATGGTATTTTAATGACATCTTTAATGAAAAAAGGCATCTTTTTGGTAATTTTACGATTTTTTTGCGGCATTTCCTCAAAGCAGATTGGCAGTTTCCACACAAGACTCAGGCACAGATACTATGAGAGACGCAAGAGGTCTCTCATTAACAAAAAAAGTGGTTTGTTTACTGATAAAAACGGATTTATGTCAAATCCGGGAACAAACCGAAGTCGCATGGTGCGCTTCAAAAATCAGGAGGATAAACCATGAATAATCTATCTCACACAAGAAAAAATCTGCTTCGGATTGGACATTTCTCAAAAAACTATTGAAATTTTTGCTTTGAATTATAAAAAAAAGCATACCTTCCGGCAGAAGCATTACTGAGTGCGGATAAAAGCGAGATATTTTATAACGTAATATCAATACCGCACTTACCATTATCCAATCCGGTATGGGGCAGGGTTATTTCCAATATATTATACAGGAACTCCGGCGGGAGCATCAGTACAAATAAATTACCTGCCCCTGCCGGGAAAATTGCTGTTAAACATTGCCGCAGAGTTTATGACTGCGGCGCTGCTGCCGGTTTGCTCCACATGCGCGGCGGCGGAGGAACCTCTTTGGATTTTATCCGGAAGTTCTTCGCTCCGATAAGTTCTTCACACCGGCGCAGAAGTCTCATATCCACCCGGATATCCCCCAGGTGCGACTCCACAAAGACCGTTTCGCGCTCGTTGACCAGACAAAGTATCAGCTTCGCGCCTTTGGGGGCGATATTTGCCTTGCAGAGTTCCGCCAGACAGCTCAGGGTATCCGGTTTCAGATCTTTTTCATAGATATGCAGATAAAGTTCTTCCGTATAAAGTTCCGGTGCCTGATCGAGCATATGCAATCTTTCCACCACCATCCGGGGGCGGTCGCCCTCATCGTTGCGCCGGATAGTGACGTCAAGGATCACTTCACTGCCGGTTTCCAGAGTGATATTATCCTCTTTCAGCTTGTTCAGCATACGCTCATAGAGCATCAATTCGCAGCTGCTTTCCAAATCTTCCAGCAGCATGATGCCGAATGGTTTCTGAGTTTTTTTGCTGATCTTCATCGTGTAACTGCTGACCATTCCCGCCAATCGCATGGAGATACTGTCGGAGTTCTTTTTCTTCATCCGGTCATTCAAACCTTCAAGTTCCTTCAACGGCGTGGCAAATGATTTGAGCAGCAGAGACTTGGGCTGCAGCGGATGACCGGAAACATAAAAGCCCAGCAGCTCTTTTTCGCTTTTCAGCAAATCCAGCCACTCAAACTCCGGAATATCCGGTATCGGCACCCCGGTATCACCGCCGCCGGCATCGTCATCCCCGCCCAGCAGGTCAAAGAGCGACCCCTGGCCGATAGCTTTGTCTTTGGCGCGTTCAATGGCGTATGCCATCATCGGTTCCGCTACTGCCAATATCTGGGAACGGCGCAGCCCCAGAGAGTCGAATGCCCCGGCTTTGGTGAGAAATTCCAGCATCCGGGAGTTGATTTCAGTACCGCATCTTTCACAGAAGTCAAGGAAGCTGGTAAAGGGGCCCTCTTCCTGTCTGCTGGCGATGATCTTGCTTGCCGCCGCCTCTCCGCAGCCTTTGATCGCACCCAGACCGAAACGGATGCGTCCCTTATCCACGGAAAAGAGAATGTTGCTGCTGTTGACATCCGGCGGCAGTATCTCAATGCCCATTTCCCGGCACTCATTGATGAAGAACGCCAGTTTTTCGGCGTTTTCGATTTCCCCGGTCAGCACTGCTGCCATAAATTCCACCGGGTAGTTCGCTTTCAGGAACGCGGTCTGGTAGGAGACCACCCCGTAAGCGGCGGAGTGGGATTTATTGAATCCGTAACCGGCGAAGATCTTGATCTTTTCCCAGATCTTGTCTGCCAGTTCGTAATCTATATCGCTTGCCTCTTTGCAGCCGGAAATGAATTTATCCCGCTGCTCTTTCATCACATCCACCTTCTTTTTACCGATGGCACGGCGGAGAATATCCGCTCCGCCCAGACTGAATCCGGCAAGCGCCTGCACCACCTGCATGATCTGCTCCTGATAAACCATGATACCGTAGGTCTCTTTCAGGATCGGTTCCATTTTCGGGTGGTCGTAAATGGTGACCTCTTCATTCTTTTTACGGGCGATGTACTGGGGGATGAACTGCATCGGACCGGGACGGTAGAGCGCCACCAGAGCGATGATATGTTCGATGGTTTCCACTCCCAGGTTGCGGCAGAGATCCTGCATACCGCCGGATTCCAGCTGGAATACACCGACCGTATCGCCTTTCTGAAGCATCTCATAAGTTTTCGGGTCATCCAGCGGCAGTTTGGAAAGATTTATATCCACATTGTGCTGTTCTTTGATCATATCCAGCGCGTTGCGGATGATGGTCAAAGTCCGCAGACCGAGGAAGTCCATTTTCAGCAATCCGAGATTTTCGCACGGCTCTTTGGGGTACTGCACCACCATATCCCCGGTGGCACTGCGGGAGAGGGGAACCAGATTATCCAATCTCTGGTCACCGATGATGACACCTGCCGCATGGACACCTGCCTGACGGTTCAAACCTTCAAGGATTTTGGCGTAATTGAATACCTGTGCCACATTTTCATCACTGGCGATAAGATCGGCGATCTCCTGAGACTGTTCGATTGCCTTGGGAATGGTCATTTTCAGATCTTCAGGGATCATCTTGGTCAGCTTATTTCCCTCTTCAAAGGAGAAATCCAGCACCCGGGCGACATCTTTGACCACCGCTTTGGCTTTGAGCTGACCGTAGGTGCAGATCTGTGCCACGTTGTCAAAGCCGTACTTCTGACGCACATATTCGATAACTTCGGAGCGCCGTTTTTCACAAAAGTCAATATCAAAGTCCGGGGGGCTTACCCGTTCCGGGTTGAGGAAACGCTCAAAGAGCAATTCATAGCGCAGCGGGTCGATGTCGGTGATGAGCATCAGATACGCCACCACACTTCCCGCACCGGAACCGCGCCCCGGTCCCACCGGGATGCCATGCTCCTTGCCCCAGCGGATAAAGTCGGAAACCACCATGAAGTAACTGCAGAATCCGGTCTTTTCCA
>JAZUPS010000038.1:0-6922 GCA_045605305.1 Victivallaceae bacterium | reverse complement strand
CCCTCCCGAACAGGAAATGCCACATTTCTGCCACACAAATTCAACTATGTCTGCCACATCAAAAAAAATTAAAAAATTTTTAATTACACGTTCATATTCATTCGATTGGCAATAATCTGAATGCCCCAACTATTTCGGATTCTAACGGTAAATATCCTGCAAAAAAGATGGTGATATGCTCTGGTTGGCGAACCTTAAAAAAAGGAGTTACATTATCCATATTATGACTGCATTAACTTTCTGTTGTGTGATCTGTAAAAAACTAATGCAGTCACTAGCACCATTTAGAGCTTTTTGGGCTTAAATTGGTGGAGGTTTAAAAAATTCACGAACAGAGATGATTTGAGGTGGGAGAAGGTCGGTAAGTTGTTTTATGTGTCGCAGTGGTGATGAGAGGTTTTGAACCCTCGTCTTGTAGGAAATTTTTTGCTTACCTCAAACATATAGCACTTTCGGTTATTATTAAAACATATTTGCTGTAAAAAAGAGTTGAACCGAAATCTTGCAGTGTTTGAGGCTGTGAAAATATATCGTACTGAAAAGCCCCACCTCTACTACATACAACCTTCTCTTGTGTTTTTTTTCGGGATGCCGGCATCGTAAAAATCCCCCGGAAATTCTCGTAAAACAACTTGTTTTTATCCAAACACATGGTATATTAAGCAAAATAATCCTATATTGCAGAATAATACAAAAGGTATTGAAAATGAAGAAATTTATATTGCTGCTGACAGTTCTTTTTTTCGCATTGCTGCAGGGATGTAAAGAACAGGACAACTCTGTAACTTCTCAAAATGAAAAACTGGATCTGAACAGAAGCGGAACAAAAATCGGCGTGCCGGAAGGTGCCGCCGCCATGACTGTGGGAGAAAAGAAATACCCCAAAGGAAAAATCATCTATTTTAATTCTCTTGCTGAAGGGTATCTGGCGGTTCAGACCAAAAAAATCGATGCTTTTCTCTTTGACCGCAACAGTATGGAGTATGTTGCACGCTCCAATCCCGTGCTGACTTTGCTCGATGAAAAGATAGCCGATGAATTTATTGTGATCGGACTTCCCAAGAAAAATGCTGAGTTATGCAAAGAAGTCAATGCGTTCATTAAAAAATACCGGAGTGACGGCACTTATGATGATATGTTCAAAAGGTGGTGTCTGACCAATAGCCTGTCTGCGGTTCCTGATATTCCGCGCCCGGCGAAACCGACCCGGAAATTTATCGTGGGTACCGAAGGATTGAATCCACCCATGAGTTTCTTTGATGCCCGGAACAAGCTGGCAGGGTTCGATATTGAATTTACGCGGCGTCTGGCACTTTATCTTAATGCGGAAATAGAACTTAAAAATATGACTTATCCGGCATTGCTTTCATCGTTGGAAACCGGCAAGATCGATATGCTGATTTCTAATTTGAATGCCACGCCGGAGCGCAGTGAAAATGTTTTATTTTCGGATTGCTATGTGGATTCATCCATCGCAGCTTTGGTTCACATCGATAATTGCCGGTCAAACCAATCCGGGATAAAAAAAGTTACCGACCTCACCGGCAGACAGGTCGGCAGCAATGTCGGCGGCAATTTGCATACTCTGGCAGATAAATTTGCTCCGGGGATCAATCATGTTTACTTCACAGACAACCACAGCGCAGTACAAGCGTTGCTCACCAACAAGGTAGCGGCGGTTCTGCTTGATGAACCCATCGCCAGAAATTTTGTCAGCCGGCATCCGGACAAACTTGAGATAGCCTCCATTTTTGTTGACGATAATTACGGATTTGCCATGCCTAAAAATTCACGTTTGAAAGAACGGGCTTCCGCAGTTGTGGACAAGATGCAGAAAGAAGGTACTCTTGACGATCTGAAAAAACGCTGGTGCGGGTCAGATCCGGCAAAAAAAGTTCTGACTGATTGGGCAAAAAAATTCAATTCTTCCGATAAAAACGGCAAGTTGCGGGCAGCACTGGCTCCCTACTATGAACCATTGTGCTATATGGATGCTGACGGCAAACCAACCGGATATGAAATAGATATCATCAATCGTATCGCAGCAGAACTGGATATGAAACTTGAATTTATATCAATCGTCGGCGGGGCAAGAATGGAAATGATCGCATCCGGTAAAGCTGATCTTTCCGGAGGTTCTATGTCCATTACTCCTGAACGCATGGAAAAAGTCGACTTTCTTCCGCCCCATTACAAGGGCGGTGTAACGATTCTTGCTCGCAAGGAACAAATTCTTAAAGCCGAAAAAGTTCCGTTCCATCAAGCAGTAAAAAAGACATTGGCTGAATTGAAAAAAAGTTTTGAACGTACCTTTGTCCGGGAAAAACGCTGGTATCTTGTGCTTCAAGGTTTGAAAATAACCGTTATCATTACTTTGCTTTCGGCCATTGCCGGAACACTTCTGGCATTCCCGGTATGGCTGCTGCGGACTGCCAAAAATAAATTCATTTGTTTCTGCGGTCAAACTTTCATTTCCCTGATGCAGGGTACTCCCATTCTGGTGCTTTTAATGGTGCTTTATTACCTCGTGTTTGCCTCTGTTGACATAAATGCTGTCGTCGTGGCGATCATCGGATTTTCATTAAACTTTGCCGCTTATGCCGGAGAAATGCTCCGTACCGGCATAGATTCAGTACCCAAAGGACAAAGGGAAGCCGCTCTGGCTTTGGGTTTCAACCGTTGTCAGACCTTTTTCAAAGTGGTTTTGCCTCAGGCAATGCGTCAGATACTGCCGATTTACCGCGGTGAATTTATCAATATGCTCAAATCCACATCCATAGTAGGTTACATTGCCATTCAGGATTTGACCAAAGTCAGTGATATTATCCGCAGTCGTACTTATGAAGCATTTTTCCCGTTGATTGCCACTGCTTTGATCTACTTTGCAACCGCATGGGTCCTGGCAAGTTTTCTGGTCTGGCTGGATCACCGCCTCGATCCTGCCAGACGGCGCAGCAAAAGAATGGAGGTCTCAAAATGATCGAAGTAAAAAATCTGAAAAAGATCTACAACGGCAATGCCGTTCTCAAAGATGTAAACGCCGTTATCAGAAAAGGCGAAGTCATATCCATTATTGGTCCATCCGGAACCGGGAAAAGTACATTTCTGCGTTGTCTGAACCTGCTCGAACAACCTGACGGCGGTGAAATATGGATCGACGGTAAAAATATTCTTGACGGAAAAACCGATATTGCCGCCATCCGCCGGAAAATGGGTATGGTATTTCAGTCGTTCAATCTTTTCGGGCATCTGACGGTTTTGGAAAACATCACTCTGGCTCCGGTATCGCTGCTCAATAAAAGCAGAGAGGAGGCTGAAGCTGAAGCCATGAAACTGCTGAAGCTGGTTGGTCTTGCCAATAAGGCTCACGCACTTCCCGGAGAACTCTCCGGCGGGCAGCAGCAGCGTATCGCCATTGCACGGGCTTTGGCTATGGAGCCGGAAATAATCCTCTTTGATGAACCGACTTCAGCATTGGATCCGACCATGGTCAACGAAGTGCTTTCCGTTATGCGCAGCCTGGCAAAAACCGGTATCACCATGCTGATCGTGACCCACGAAATGCGTTTTGCCCGAGATGTGTCAAGCCGCATTTTTTATATGGATGAAGGCATTGTTTACGAAGAAGGTCCGGCAAAAGAACTTTTTGAAAATCCTTCAAAAACCAAGACTCGTGCATTTTTGCGGCGCATCGGTATGTTCAACAGTACACTGAACAAAGCAGACTTTGACCTTTATCACTTCATGGGGCTTTTTACTGAATTTGCCGAAAAACAGATGCTTGATGCCAAGCAGATCAAAACCTTGCATCTGGTATTGGAAGAATTGCTGGTCAATATCATTTTCCCGGAAATCGAACTGGCGGAATTGGAAATAGGTATTTCAGAAGAGACCAAACAAAGCGAACTGCGTATAACATGGCATGGCAGTGCCGGCAATCCTCTGGAATCCGCTTCCGAAGCTGGGGAACTGGCACGGATGATCGTAAAAAAACGCACTTCTTCAAGCGAATATTCAGTCCTTGAAAACGGTGTAAATCAACTGTTCATCAAATTTTAAATGATGAAAAAATGTTTTGATCATATTAAAAAACTCCGCGTGAGTTGGTTCACTGAAGGCAGATTTGTAATAAATTTCAACCAAAGGAAAATAGGATAATGAAAGCTGTATTTGATAAAAACGCAAATTCTCTGACTGTTTCAGTCGAAGGCAGTATCGACACTGTAACAGCCCCGGAACTGGATTCCCAACTGCAGGCAAACTGGGAAGGGATCACCGAATTGATCATGGATCTTGCGGCAGTGGATTATATTTCCAGTGCAGGTTTGCGGGTTATTCTTATGGCCAATCAGCAAATGGAAGATTGTGACGGATCAATGACTGTCAGAAATGTCAATGACGATATCAAAGAGATCTTTGAAATGACCGGATTTGACTCATTGCTCAATTTGGAATAAAACGGGATTCAATATGGAACGACCTGTCCGTCATTTTCAATTCGACGGTGAAGCTCAACTGGTAATTGAAGCTGTGCGGGATAATTTTCCGGTGTTGCGGGAATGGATCGCCGGTATCGCTGATGAATTGCAGTTTCAAGCACGGGAAAAAAAGCAGATACTTATTGCCTGCGATGAAATATTCACCAATATTTCCATATATGCCTATGGTGAAAATACCGGAAAAGTTACTGTCCAAGCTGACTATTTTCCTGCCGAACAGGAGCTGCATATAGTTTTCAGCGATAACGGGATCGCTTTCGATCCGCTGAAAAGCGAAGCCCCGGATATTCAAAGCAGCCTTGCTGAGCGTAAAGTTGGCGGACTCGGACTTTTCATGGTCAAAAAAATGATGGATGCTGTTACATATACACGGCAGAATGACTGCAATATTCTTACCTTGATAAAGAAGTTAAAGACGGAAAACCAATGAAAACCATCTTTCAAAAATGGCTGTTTGTATTTGTTCTTGCGGCATTTATCATAACATTCCTTTCCTCATGGTGGATCCACAGCAATCTGGCGGAAAATTCCGCTGTCGAACTGCTTCAGAATAATCTGGACGATGCCGCACGACGGGTCATAAGTACCAGGAAAAATCTTCAGACGATCATCACCATGTCCAATGCCTCTGCGCTTGCTAAAACTCGCGCCCTGGCAATGATGATAAAAGAAAACCCCGCCATATTGAATGACAATAATAAACTTGACGATATCAGAAAAAAACTTGATGTCGATGAAGTTCATGTTTCTGATGCCAACGGGATCCTTATCGCCTCTCTGGCATACGCTCCTGCCACCGGAGGAGTCAAAAGTTACCGCGGATATGATATGAAGTCCTCTGCTCAATCCGCAGAATTCATGCCGGCATGTACAGATCCGGAATTTGCGCTGGTTCAGCGGCCTCAACGCAACGGCGTATTGAAAATCCTTTTTCAGTATGCCGGAACCGCCAGACTCGATGCGCCCGGCATCGTCCAGATAGGATACCGACCGGAACGTATCGAAGAAGCAAGCAGTCTTGCCAATATCAAAAATATTGAAAAAGATGTCCGTATCGGCATGAACGGTAATCTGTTTATTGAAAAAAATCCCGGCTACCGGGAGGATTACCGGAAAATCATCCGGACTGCCCAGGGGATTTCTCTGACCGCAGTTTACGATAACTATCTGCTGACTGCCAATTTGCCCAAGGAAGAGATGTATATGTCCCGGGATTCGGTCATCAAGATCCTTATAATCGGGAACCTCATACTTTTCGGAGTGATATTTCTTCTGATCTCAAGGCTGCTGCAAAAAGTGGTCATAAACGGTATATACACTGTAAATGATTCTCTGAAAGAAATCACCGGAGGCAATCTGGAAAAAGAAATCAATGTTACCACTACCACAGAGTTTCAATCCCTTTCTTCCGGCATAAACTCCACCGTTGCTGCGTTGAAAAAAGCTATTGAAAATGAATCCAGACGCATCGATGCTGAATTGGAAATGGGTAAAACGATCCAGACGTCAGTTCTGCCGGTTGATTTTCACGATACACCCAATTACCGTCTGCATGCCGGCATGTTCACTGCCAGAGAAGTCGGAGGCGATTTCTACGATTTTTTCACCATTGACGAAAACCGTACTGCATTGCTGATTGCAGATGTTTCCGGCAAAGGTATCACCGCCGCCCTCTATATGATGAATGCCAAATCTTTGCTCAAGGAGCTGATACTTTTATATCCGCCGGCGGAAGCATTTGCCGCAGCCAATCAGGAACTCTGCCGCACCAACAAAGCTCACATGTTCCTTACGGCATTTCTGGCGGTTCTCGACCGCCGCACCGGAATAATCCAATGCGTCAATGCCGGACACAATCCGCCGCTGCTCAAGCACTCCGACAACAGCGTAGAATATCTCAAAATAAAACATTCTCTGGTGCTGAGTGCATCTCCCAAAGCGAAATATACTGCGGTTCCGGTGCAGCTGCAGCCCGGAGATAAACTTTTCCTCTATACCGACGGGGTCACTGAAGCAATGAATCTTCAAAACGAACTTTTCGGCGAAAAACGGTTTATGGAAACAGTTGTTTCTGCCGAAGGTTCATTGCCGGAAATACTTGATTTCATTCGCAGCAAAACAGCTGAGTTTGCCGGAGAAGCTCCCCAGAATGACGATATTACCATGCTGATAATGGAATACATTTCAGCGTCACAATAAAGGATTTTCACGATGAAAAAACAACTCATTGATTGTGCCATGGGCACAATTCCGGTAGATTTAATAATTTCAAATGTGAATGTTTTTCATCTTACAGACGGCTCTGTGGAAACATGTGACATTGCTGTAACAGAAGGCAGAATCGCTGGTATGGGACAATATACCCGGGGCCGTGATATTGTCGATGGAACCGGCTTGTACGCAGTTCCCGGCTTCATCGACAG
>JAZUPS010000037.1:0-2427 GCA_045605305.1 Victivallaceae bacterium | reverse complement strand
GCCTGCTATGCAACATCTATGGAAAGAATTCAAGAGGCCACAGATAGAATCAGGGAATTTACGGAGAAATTAAACAAGAACTCCCGGGCAAAAGCATGAGTGCAGTGCATACGGAATTTCAGACACGACCTCTGAGGCTGTCGGAAAATTAAAAATGTGAATTTTCCTGTTTGTAATATAGCGTTATCCGCATTATATTAGGGTAAAATTCGATTCAATAATAAATTCCGATAATTTTCACCGGACAGAAGCAGGCCAGAAAGGTAAAATATGAAAGTTCATCAGATGTGGCAGGAAGATCTGCCGCCATTTCAAATCTACGGCAAACTCTGGCACGTCGGCGGTAAAAGTTCGCCATCGTATCTGTTTGACACCGGAGATGGTTTGCTTTTACTGGATACCGGACTGCCCAAAAGCGGCTACATTCTTTTCCGCAATATCTACGATCTCGGCTTCAAACCGCGCGATATCCGCTGGATACTCCACTCCCACGGCCACTATGATCACATCGGGATGACCCGCGCACTCGTTGAAATGACAGGTGCAAAAACCTATATCGGCACCCCTGACCGCGATTTTGTGAACGGGACTCGCGACCTTCCCAGAGCAAAGTTTATCGACTACAGCTTCGACGAACCCTTTGAACCGGACGTGCTGATAAACGGCGGCGATGTGCTGACCTTCGGCGCATTGGAAATCCGGTGCGAATCAGCTCCGGGGCATACCCCCGGCACAATGGCATTTTTCTTTGATCTCGAAGAAAACGGTGTCGTCCGGCGTGCCGGAATGCACGGCGGAGTTGGCATAAATTCGATGCAGACAGCATTTTTGCGCCGGTTCGGGCTCTCCACGGAGTGCCGCCGGCAGTTTCTTGATGCCGTGGACAAACTGATGGATGAACCGGTTGATATTCTGGTCGGCAACCACCTCGGCAACTATGATGCGTTGGACAAGGTGCGCCGCCGCGAAGAATCCCCGGCCGGTCCCAATCCCTTTGTCGATCCGTCTGAATGGAAGCGTTTTTTGACAACCCGGGCAGAACTTGTCCGCAAACTTATGATCGAAGATCCCGCCGCCGATTGTATTTTTCACAAAAAATGAGGCAACACCGACTGATTTTTGAAACAGCGAAATCAGTATATCAGCGCAGTTTTATAACGGTCGCCGGTTTAGCGGATGTGTCATTGTAAATTTCCGCATCAACCGAGCCGTTGTCCCGGATTTTCAGAATGGCAAACCCCTGCATAGTATCGAGACTGTAGATGATCAATTTTTCAACTTTCATCGAATCCAAATGCTTTTTTGCCTTGGGAGTGTTGGGGGTTTGCTTTTTGCGCCGGGCCAGAACAGAATAAAACTGCTCTTTGCTGCTCGCCAGAATTTTGCCCTTTTTGCCACGATTCCACGGGTATCCGAGACTGCTGACCACCAGTTGAGTGAGAATATTGTTTCCGACTCTGACCTTCATAAAAGAGGGTTGGTGAGTGTTCCCGGCAAGGATTATGACATTTTTGCGTTGGGCAAGAATTTCCGTCACCTCCGGATAACTTGGCAGCAGCCAGCCGGGTTTGCTCGTGGAACAGGGCAGAAGCGGTATATGCGTGATGAAAAAAATGTTACGTGCATCAGGATTGGCATCAAGAGTTTTTTTCAGAAAATTGATCGATGTATGCGGTTGCGGTTCCGCAAAATCATCGTAGAAAATGTAAAGATCATGATTGTAAGAAACCGCAAAATTGGAATTGATCGACTTTCTGCCCAGCTCTTTGGCAATCAGCGGCAAAAATGCATCTTCATAGATCTGATGTTCCCACAATGCGGTCTGCTGCACAACACCGTCAACGCGCGTAGTGATCTGCCGCCGGATATCGTGATTACCCTTAACCGACAGCAGTTTGTGGTCAGGATAAAAATTCTTGAGCATCCGGAATGAATCAACGAGCATCTGCGCCAGCAAATCCGGCGTCACAGCGTAACCTTGAATAATATCTCCGAGCTGAATGATAAAAGGAAATTTTTCATCCACCATCGCAGCAGAAGTACGAAGCAGTTCCGGGGATTGTTGGTTCCACATATCCACATAATATTCAGAATAGCGGGTCACTATGCTGCCGTCCGGAGCAGTATGATATTTCCTGGAATCAAAATGGACATCGCCAAGCAGCATAACCTGATAATCGGCAGCCGACAGCAACCAGGATGCCGTTAATACTGTCAAAAACAGAATAATTTTTTTCATTTACAAGTTCCTGTTGATATTGTAAAATACAACTTTCCATAATCGCCGAATTTGAATCTGAAAGATTATTGCATGGATATAAAAAACTCAATATCAAGCCTTGCTTGCAAATTGAGTTTCAGAATCTTTACGGCGACTTTTTTATATATCCAGAAAAAAAGGCAAAAAAAATGGCGAGAGAGACGGGA
>JAZUPS010000036.1:0-2169 GCA_045605305.1 Victivallaceae bacterium | reverse complement strand
GCTCATCACGCAGAGCTGTAAGTTCGCTGACGACCTCGGCAAGAGTGTGCGCCAAGGGGAACTTTTTGCAGTCGATCTCAGAAAGTCCGTCTTCCGTCTGGATAAAGACGGCATCAGGTGCGGATGCCCCGAAGGTGGATTTGCCCACCCCCTCCGAGCCGTAAATCATAATGCGGGGCGGTTTGTTTTCTTTGCCAGTTTGAATGTTATCAAGCATTCCCATAGTGTTTTTCCTTTATATTTGAGTTAGAGTGATGCGATTGTGCGGATTTCTTCATAGCCAGTGGGCCAATTGCCGGTGGCGCAGCATTCCCGATAGTGGAGCAGAGCTTTCTGATTGGAAAGTTCAACCAAATCAAGCATTTCCTCCCCCAGCTTCCACACACCGCAGGCGAAAGGTTCATTCTTTTCCACTGCGATGATTTTAACCGGGACGGTTTCTCCGGTGACCTGACGGATGATTGCCCGGTAGAACGCCAGCTGATGGATGTACCCGTAACGGCGGCAATCGGATTCAAACCATTTCAGTTGGTCGCAGGTCTTGAGATCCACCAGACCGTGTTCCGGACTGAACCAATCCATCCTGATCTGACAGGGGACTCCGCAGTAGTTTGTCCGTACCACACCTTCCGAAACGCCGTGTGCCAGAAGATCATTTGCGACTGGATGCAGCCAAACGCTGGTCTGCAGTTGGGAGATAAAACCGAAGTCCTTTCCGGAAATCACCTCCCGGTCCTGTGTTGCTGCCCATTCTGCAAAAGCCTTGGTTGTTCTGCCATAGGCTTCGCCAGTCCGGGGATTGATGGGACCGTCAGAAACCACATAGTCCCGGTCAAATGCCTTGCGGCCTTCGAGGATCAGGCAGTGGGCAGCTCGACCGATCACAAATGCGGAGGAGTCTTTGTCCTCAATTTCGCCAGTGACCTTCTTGCGGTAGAGAGCCGGAGACTCCCGGAAGTCTGCCAGAAGATGACTGGAGAGATATTTCCCTGTGCGGCTCTGCTCGTGGTAAACGGCAGACGGCTCGTGAATGATAAAATCAGTTTTCATTTGCTTACCTTTCTCAGTTTTGGAAATCACTGTCCTTACACCACTGACTATCAGAAAAACTGCCTGAAAAGGTCACACCCTTTTTTAATTTTTTTCGATTTTTTTGAGACGGAGATTGAAAACCTGCGGTCAACATCTTTTCTCGGATTCTTCCCATAATACGCCATACACTTTGCTTGTGCTTTCCGAGGATGCGGGCGGTTTCAACCTTATTGTGGTACATAAGGATTTCGCATAATTCGCGTTCTTCATCCGGAAGAGTTGCTACAAACAAACGGATTTCTGCAATTAATCTGCCACGCGCCCAATTAGCGCTGATTTCGGCATCGTTAACCATCATGCCATCCTCAGTCAGTCTGCTGATAAATTCCTCTTCTTCGCCCTCATCATTTTTTAATATTTCGTTAAGCGATACAGCATTTTGCATGATGTCTTTTTTGGGGTGAAACTTCTCCCAAATATTGATAAGCCGCTTTTCCATAACTGTATTGGCATATGCCTCAAAACTGACACCTTCAGGAACAGTCCAATCATCTTGATGCTGAACCATGATGAGCATCAGTTCCTGAATGTAATCTTTACGGTCTGACTCCGAAATCATCCCTTTTGAAATTTTCTTGCCGACAAGAGCATCGGCGATTTTCAACAACTCGGTGGCTTGGGCTTCTGTGATCGTATAAGCCATTTTATAAAACTCCTTGCCAGTCGCCGGAACAGAAGGCAGGAGAACCGGTCGAGTGGCGTTCTGTTTTGCGTTTTTGCCTTCCGACCGGAATTGTTGAAATTTCATCGGGTGCGATGAATTTTCATCACAAAAAATGGAGTTTTTATATAATATTCGTTTATTATCAAATGGTTGCACATATAAAGAAAAATCAAAATATTTTTCAGAGATGAGATTTTTACCGATGAAATTTCATCGCAGATGGTGTTTTTTCATCGGCAAATCAGAAATCAAGGCAAAAAAAAAGACACCCTGAAGGGGTGTCAAATATAAGAGGCGTGAATAATTGTCAGAGAATCGGCGACAATGATTTTACTTGCATTTTTATGCGGTATGAAAAAGTGGAACGATCATATACTACCGGATCGCCATCTTCAACTCCGGAAAAAAAGTTT
>JAZUPS010000035.1:0-8247 GCA_045605305.1 Victivallaceae bacterium | reverse complement strand
TACTGTTCGGTCCTTCCCGCTTCTGCGTCTGCTGACTTCTCAACGCCCAGCCGTGCATCACTGCACGGGTTGGATTTTTTTTTCAATCCGTACCGTTGAGACCTCCACGGATAAGTGCATTGACTTTCATCCCATATATCTGCCGCATTTACACCACAAGGTTCGGTCAGTATCGGACTTCGCTTTGTTTTGCAAGCTCATCCACCTTGCATATGCCTTATATGCGGTTTCTGTTCGTCAGACCGGGATTTTGCTATTGCCTTCTTTCAGATTCCACCTCACAATGGACACCCTTGGCTTCCGCTAACAGTTCCTACTGACAAGGTCTGTATCGGACTTTCACCGACGAGTCAATGCGCGTGCCGCGCATACAAAAACAAGGTCTGCGGCAAAAATTTGCAGCAGACCTTGCACAAGTCAATTATTTTACTGTACAGTAAAATGCTTATTGAGCAATGTACCGGAAAGCCATGTTTTAACAATTTCTTTGTGCACATTTTCCACATGACCGTCAACCATCAGCAGGTTTATCGTACTTTCCCCACTGTGAACCGGACGCAATGCCTGACAGTTGGTATGATATGAATAGATGTAAATCGAGAATATAGGAGGAGTCAACTGAGCTGTACCTGTCGCACTGGGAGCAAAATTAGTTTCTCCGGAAACAGTATAAGGCACAACATCTCCATAGTAAAGTAATGAACTGGGATTTTTCATCTTTCCTGTTTTTTGATTACTCCAAAAAAATGCCTTGCTGCTTTGCAAAACCTCTGCGTCATCATAACCTCCGGAACTTGAGACGGAAGAGTGACTGTATACATTCAGCCCATATCCCATCACGCTCCACAGATAATCATCTATATCAGCCCATTTTGTACCGGCTTTAAGATAACCTACCCGGTGACTGGCAATCTGAGGCGAAGAAGGACAAATCCATACAAATGGATTATTCCCGGTATAAGTATACAAACGTCCGGCTCCGCGTCTTGCCTGGGAACCGGTTTCTCCGCTACTGGGATAATGACCAACAATAAAATCTTCATTATCTCCGGAATAAGCAATAGAAGCATTGCCAATCTGTTTCAGGTTACTGACACACGAAGCAGTTCTTCCTCTTTCCCGGGCACTGTTAAGCGCAGGAAGCAGGATAGCAGCAAGAATGGCGATGATTGCAATCACAACAAGAAGCTCAATAAGGGTAAAACCCTCTGGTTTTACCCCGGTATACCGGGGGCTTTTCATTTTTACATCTCCTGAATTATTTTCAAAGTTTTTCCAATTTCAAATTGCGGACAGTCACTTCACCTGTGGAACGGCTGTTGTACATATAAAGGTAGATGGTATTTTTTTCCGCCGGAGTTTTGAATCCCCCCGCGACAGTGTGAAATTCGCCGTCACCTTTGATATTTGCCGCCAGCTGGGCAAGAATATGGAACTTTTTTGCACTGTCATAGTAACCGACCAAAACGTAACTATCCGTAGGTCTCGCACTGATTCCGGCTTTTTTGCAGATCTCAAACTTCACATTGTAAGCGCTGTTCATTTCCACCGGCAAAGCAGATTTCGTCACCTGAAACTTATCCGAGGGTTCCAAAGTCAAACCTTCAGCAGTTTCCACCTGAGTCGGGGCAAAGGGGTACTCTTTGAGCAATGCGGCGGCTTCAGCTTTGGCTTTGCTCTCCCATTCGGCAAGGTCTGCGGCGGGAAACGCCCGGGCGATCATGCTGTAAACAGGAGAGGTGTAACCGGCTTTGACCACTTTGGGCAAATCGACCCAGAAGTAGTATTTATGATAGGCTTTGCCCACATCCCACAAAAGGTTTCTGCCGGTAAATTTGCCGAAATCGGGGAAAAAATTCACCGTGGCATATTTGGCTGAAGGCAGATACTGGCTGAAAAAGTACGCCTCTTTTTCGCCATAAACCCGCATTTTATTGTCATTCAGAAATTTACCTTTGCCGACAGAACCATCTTTGCGGATAAAGAGGTAATCGGTGGTGTTTTTGTTCCAGCAGAATTGCCACATATAGAATTGATGCACCGGCTGATCTTTCAACGCGGTAAACTGTTTGTCAGCGCGCAAACCTGCCGGAGTAAGGGTATAGGTACAGGAAAGTTTGATATTCGCCAGCATGGAGGTTTTCTTGAAAACCACCGTTTCGCCTTTGAATACACCTTCCTTGACGGGAACAGCTTCGCCGCCGTCAACGGAAACAGTGCCTTCGAGAAACTTTTCCGTACCGCCTTCGGTGTGTCCGGCGCCGATATACTTGCCGCTGGCAGGAGACATCACGTTGCTGTAATAGCCGCTTCTGGTTCCCAGTTCCACGCCGTCACAGTAAATGTGGATAATACTCCAGCGGTGAGGCATGTCATGGAAAACCACCTTGTACTTGCCTGACTCCATAGTCATTTGCGCTCCGCAAAGCGCAAACACGCAGCAGAATACTGCTGCCAACAGTGAAAATTTTTTCATTACTTTTCTCCTTTTTTTGGGCGGCGATTTCAAAAGTCCTCAAAAAATCCTGAAACTCATCGTTGCGATCTCAACTCGAAAGCGTTTTCGCCGGGTTACGGCAAAAGTATCCGGTGAAAACTGCCGCGTCAATCTCATCAACGCTGATTTTTCAACTCTTTTTTGGATTACTTTTGAAACTGCCTCCATGGTTAATTTATTTCCTTGAGAGCGATTTTTTCCACAGCGATCACCCCGGATGATTTGGTATTGTAAATAAATAATCCGCAATTATGCAAATCATCATCGGTGGTAAAAGTCAATTTTACTTCGTGCCATTTTTCATCTGCGGGAATATTATTTCCGGCGGCACCGTAAAACTTGAGTTTCCGGCTTGAAGAGTAGTTGGCAACCCCGAAGTAACCTTTACCGCCGGAACTTTTGCGCATCTGCATCGTCAATTCATAACGCTTATTCTTTTCCAGAAGCATCTTAACTTTGTACTGCAAAGTGGATTTGCCATTGCCCTGAATGGAGAGCATCTCCCCTTGGCCGGAAACGCCTCTGCCGGAAACATTGTCAAAATTCAATCCCGCAGTGGGGGTGTCGTGAAGGGCAAGTATCCCGAAAGCCGCCATCAGATTGCCCGCCTTGAATCCGGCAATACGTTTCAATTCCGCGGCAATGGCTTTGGCTTCACTTTCCGGAGCCGTCGTCCACACCTCAACACTGAATGGTGCAAGTTTGATGATCTCCCCGTTGCCGGGTTTGCTGAGTAAACCGGCTTTGGTGACAGAACCGTCACTGCGGCAGGCAAGGTAACTGCCCTCACACAAAACTCCGGCAGATGACTCCCGGTCGGAAGTATTGATAAAGACCACCGTTTCCGCCCCGTCTGAAGCACGTTTGAAACGGCTGTGAAGAATTTCCGGCAAGGTCACATCATGAGGTTTCGGCGCAGCGATACCCCAACTGGTCGTCTGCATGGGAGATGCCGGATCAAAGTAAAATGGCTTGAGCATCATGCCGCCATTGAAGTAACTCAAAAGCAGCTTGCGCAAATGCACCATCTGTTTGGCAAAAACTATCCGCTGCTGCGACTTTATCAGCATACCGTAAGTGAACCAGCCGATCTGTTCGCCCTGAAGCAGCTGCAAGGCACACTTGACCATGAAACTTTTCTCATCGCCGGTGCTGGTGTTTTCAAAGTGTCTGCCGGTAAATTGAGTTTTCCCGGCATAGACTGCGGCAAAGAGGGGGATTTGATTCTGATCCGTCCAGCGCCAGGTCAAAAAGCCGTCGAAGAAAGGCAAATGTGCCTCTGAGGCATCTTCCGTATCATGCGCCAGTTCCGGATATTTCGCTTGAAGTTTGGCAATTTTTTCAAACATTTTCCAGTAACCATCCCCCCATGCCGCAGGATCATTCAAGTCGTGTCCGTGATCAGGATCAAAACAGGCAAAGGGACGGGAAGCGCTCACCTGATCGTGGTAGATCGCCGCAAAACCATATCCGGCAACCCGGTCGGTGACGGAGGTCATCTTGTCATGCCACGCCGGAACTCCGGCACACATCACCACATCCCGGCAGGCGGGACTATAACGCTCATAGTTCATGGTTTTATCCGCATTGAGTACCGCATATTTTTTGCCGTACTGCTGAAATTCAAGGTCAACTTTGCGGTGAGGCCCATCCAATTCCGACCAGAGGCGGTTGTCGATGTAAGATTTGGTAAACACCCCCATTTTGAGCAATTCGGCATTGATTTTGTCGATTCCATCTTTGGCAAAGCTGTGGGGGAAACCGCCTTTGCCGCCATCATTCCAGCGATACCAGTGAACCCCGAAGGGAACTTCAAAGTAGTCGCGCATTTTCTGCATTATTCCCGGCATGGCTTTCAAATCCGCCGGTTTGAATGTCCAGTGGCAGAACCAGAGCAGATTTTCTTCAAACCATTTGGGTGTGGGACGGAAACGGGGACGATTCCATCTGGCTTTCCCCCCGGCGAACTTCTTGTAAACCATTGCCGCATCGAACCAGTCACCGTAAAAAACCTCCACTGCGGCAGAGGGCATCCGGGCAATGGAGTTGCCGCCGGATCTATCCCGGGCAAAGGCAACCGGATTGCTCCAGCATATTTCCAGATCGCCGCCGCGGCTGCGGATGGTCAACTCCTTTATTTTGCCTTCCGGATCTTCCGGAGAAACATAAACGCCGCTGTAAAGGTCATAGTAAGCGGAAAACTGCATATTCAATCTGCCGCTGGGATACCAGCAGGCGGGAGGCAGAGTACCGGATACCGGATCATCAAAAAGCACACCGCTCTGACACGGATACACCAGTTTCCCCGGAGCGCCCTCGACCTTTTCCCGCAAACGGACTACCGGAAAATTCAAATTTTCCAGACGCAGGGATCTATCCTGATTATCCGCGGCGAAATCAAAGGTTATACGCCGGTCATTGATTGCAAAATTTGAGGTGACTTTAAGTTTATCCAGCTGCCAGACTGCTTCAAAAGAGTTTTTTCCGGTCTCCCGGCAGCTCCATGCTCCGTAAGAGTTCGCCCGCCACTTTTCTTTGCCTTTGACACCGGAAAGTACCCATGCGATACTCTGTTTACCGAAAATTTCCAGACTGGTTCTGCTTACGCTTTTGTAATTCATTCTGGAGTGATCTTTATCCAGCACTCCCAGCAGCGGAAAAGCTCCGGAACCTTTTCCGTTTGCCACCAGAGCCAGAAGCTCATCATTTTCCACCAGTTTCAAAAAAGTTCCCGCCTGATTGAAAAGTCGGAGAAAATCTTCATAGTTTTCACTTTTCAACGCCGGATCAACTTTTTTGACCGCTTCGATAATAGCTTTTTGATCGAAACCGTTTCTTGCGGCATATTCCAATCTCCGGCGTATCCACAAAGTAACTGGACCGCCTTTGCGGAAATAAGAGGCAAGAAGTTTTTCCAATTCAGGAGTAATTTCCGCAAAACCGGGAGCATCAACTTTCACCAATTCAGAGTTCCGCGCCAGAAGCATGATCTCATCATCGGATAAGACCCGGTCAAAGATCTGAAACTCTGCCAATTTGCCGTTGAATCCCCATTTTTTGCCTTTAATGTCCACCCCTTCGCCCCAGCGTACCGGAGCAGTTCCCTCTGCCGGATGACCGTCAATTTCTTTTCTCCATTGAGGTTCACCATTGATGAACAAGGTGACAGTAGTGTATTTGCGTCCCTCTTCCCGACGGAATTGGGGTTCCAGTGTCACCGCCCAGACCGCCCACTGACGGTAAGCCGGCGTGGCGGCGGCTTTGGAGAGCCGGACACACCACTTTTTACCGTCGAAAAAGTTGATATACATCTGATCGACCCATGAGTCGCTGCGTCTGCCGAAGGCGAAAACTCCATCTTTCCCAGCGATAAAGTCGTGTTGAAAGACGATTTCCTTATTTTCGTCAAACCCGCTTCCCTCAATGGGTTTGCGTTTTTGCAAGAATACTGCGGCGCTGATGGTCAAGCCTTTTCCCGCAGAAAAAGTTTCACTTCCCCGCTGTTGAACATATCCCGAAGCAGAAGCAAAGGAGATGACCCCGTCGCTCATGGATGCTCCGGGGGAGAACTGCAAACCGGCAGACAACGTAAAGAGGCCGCCGAGCAACCAGAGAAGAGTAAAATACTTTTTCATCAGCACCACGATTCCTTATTTATCAGAACTTCCAGCCGCAATCCCGGAGAAGTTCCTCGAACTTCTGCCCGTAGGAGACATAGTTGCGGTACATGACATCAGCTTCGCTTTCAGCACCGCCTTCATCGTGGAAAACCACCGCCAGATGGGGTTCCATGGAGAATCCGCCATCGTAACCGGATACAAGCAGATCGCTGACGATCGCCCGCACGTCGCCGTTGCCGAAACCGGCATAGGTGAATTTGCAGGGCGGACGAACCATGCAGTCATCTCCCGGCACCGCGATACCGTCTTTGATGTGAACATAGACGATATGCTCTTTGACCTTGCTGTAAAACTCCCATGAACTCTGCAGCGCATAGGGCGGCTCACCGATCCAGCGGTAGTTGAAACAGGGATTGCCGGTATCGTAGATCAGTTTCAGATTTTCATGGTTGACATTTTCCAGCAGACGGAGGGTGTGTTTGTAGGAAAGTCCGCCGTAATTCATGCAGTTTTCGTGTCCGTAAACAATGCCGTTATCGGCGCAAATTTCCACCAGACGGCGGACTTTTTTGAAGATTTGCGCTTCGATTTCCGGAGAATCCGGGCAGGCACCGTCTTTCGGGGGAGCAACAAAGCTCATACCGCGGACAAGTTTGATACCCAGCTTTTTCATACGGGGAATGGCGGCATTGAGTTCATCCAGAGATGCCTGAAAATCTTCCTCTTTGCGGGCATCTTTCGCCCAGTTGGCAATACCGCTGCCGAAACAGTTGATGGAAACGCCTGACTCATCAAGCTGTTCGCAAACTTTATCAAACTCCTCATCGGTCAGAGTTGCCAGATTTTTGCCGTTGATATTGCGTGCTTCAATGAATTTCCAACCCAGTTCTCTGGTCGCTTTGATCTGAGTGGCGAAGTCGCGCCCCGCCTCGTCTGCAAATCCTGTCAAAAACATCTTTATTTTTCCTTATATTTTTCAGTAAGTTGAACTCATATCCGTATTTTCACTGGCTTTGACCTCTTTTTTGCCGTAACGGGAAGTTTTGCACAATTCCGCAAGCATTTCGGCATATTCGGCACTGTCGATAGGCAAAGTGACCTGTTTTTTCTTCAATCCGCTGAGCAGCATGGCATTGCCAAGTTCCAGACCGCGGATGCCCTCTTCCAGAGGGGCGATCAATTTTTCGCCATTCAAAATGGCATTGGCGACATTTTCCACCACCACAGCGTGCTGGGGACGGCTCTCATGGGGAATGGAAACTTTGCACTCCCAGGTATCCGGTTTCTTGAAACCCACAGTGGCATTTTTGATCTGAGCGGCAGTTTCGACCTCGTTGCGGAGGAAGTTGATCTCGCCGTTTTCCAGAATGACTCTGCCGCGTTCAGCGGTGATTTCCAGACGGTTGGTTCCCGGAGCTTCACCGGTACTGGTAATGAAGTTGCCCACACAGCCGTCGGCATATTCCAGATAAGCATTGACCTCATCTTCCACCTCAATATCGTGGAATTTACCGATCTTCGCCTGAGCGCTGACCATCACCGGCAGACCGAAGAGCCACTGCATCAAGTCAAGCTGATGGGGACACTGGTTGAGCAGCACACCGCCGCCCTCGCCTGCCCAGGTGGCGCGCCAGTCGCCGGAATCATAGTAACGCTGAGTGCGGAACCAGTCGGTAATGATCCAGTTGACCCGGTTGATCCTGCCAAGTTCCCCATTGTCGATGAGAGCTTTGAGTTTGCGGTGAGCGGGCAGAGTGCGCTGATTGAACATGGCACTGCGAACCAGTTCCGGGAACTTTGCCGCCGCATCGATCAACCGCTGGGCTTCGGCTTTGTGGACAGAGATCGGTTTTTCCACGATCACATGCTTGCCGTTTTCCATAGCCGCGATAGCCAGATCGACGTGGAAATAGTGGGGAACAGCGATCAGCACCGCCTGCAAACCGTCGTGTTTGAAGAACTCTTCACTGGCGGTATAGAAGGTCACTTTTTCCCGGATTTTTTCCGCCTTCTCTTTCGTTCTTCCGGCGATCCCAGCGTGTCGGCGTTCTTTTGGGAGAAGAACCATCCCTGGTAGTTTCTCTTCAGGCTCTTCAGTTCCCCGGTGATGATGGAGAAGTCGGAGGCCAA
>JAZUPS010000034.1:0-25561 GCA_045605305.1 Victivallaceae bacterium | reverse complement strand
CTCCCGACTGCGGCACTGACGGCACTGGAGGCGGGGAAAGTCGATGCGGTGATCATCGACCGGACTTTTGTTCCCAATAAAGAGGTCATTCCGCTGGCGGCAGAGGCTCTGGCGCTCTACATCAGCACTGCCAATCCGGGAGCGAAAGTTACCAAAGCTCAAGTCGGCGAAATACTGAAAGCCTTTCACCCCAGCTGGAAAGATTACAACCGTCTGAATCTGGATATTCAGCGGGTGGTGATGAAACCACTCACCCCGTCAGGTACGCTTATCCGCCGGATATTCGGCAATAATGCGCTGGCGGATGAGGTCTTTATGGTGGATTCGTTTTCCTCCGGCTTCACCTTTATCAACAGTGCCGCGGTGTTTTTTGCCCAGTATATCCCCCAGGCGCCGGTGGAGGTGAAGTGTATGCCGGTAAATGGGGTGATGCCCACTACTGCCGATATAGTTTCCGGCAAATATCCGCTTTCACTGCACTATGTGATCGTTTACCGGGAAAAGAGTCCGGAATTGCTCCGCCTGATCGATAAACTCAAAGAGGAAAAATACCGCCGCAGCATGATCGATTCCGGATTGATCGTACTTTTGCCCCGCATTTCCGCCCCATGAAAAGGAGGTACTGATGAAGAAGAAACGCAAGATCCGTTTACGCCGCATTGCAGAACTCGCCGCCGCCAGACGAAAAGAGCGGGAGGGAGAGACCCTGACCGGAGTTATCAGCATTACCGCCGCCGGATACGGATTTTTGACTCCTGACAACGCCCCGGAAGGAACCGAAGAGATCTTTATTCCGGCAAAGTTCGCCGGATTTGCGCTGGATGGTGATCATGTGAAAATCAAGATCCTGCCGCCCCGCCCCGGACACCCCGAAGACAGTGAACGCGGTCCGGTGGGCAAGGTGCTGGATGTATTGAAACGGGAAAGAGAAAGTTTTGTAGCACGTCTGCTGCCCGGTTCCTTTGTCTCCCCCCTCAATCCGAAACTGCCGGAAGTTGTCTCCATCCACGGTTCCCGCAAGGGCGCCCAGCGGGGAGACTGGGTCAAGATCCGGTGCGAAACCGGCAAAGACGGTGAATTGACCGGAACCATCGGCGAATTTATCGGCAAAGGTGATGAATTGAGCGCCGAACTGGATGCGGTGATGGCTGAATTTGATCTGCCGGGAAAATATTCTGAAGCTGAAGAGGCGGCGGCAAAGGAGATAATTCCTGCGGAAATCCCCCGCAAGGATCGCCGGGAACTCTTTGTACTGACTATCGACCCCTTTGATGCCAAAGACTTTGACGATGCCCTTTCGGTGACGGATAACGGGGATGGCACCTGGTGTGTCGGTATCCATATCGCCGATGTGGCGGCGTACATCCACCCCCGTGACCGTTTTGACAAAGCGGCAGAAAAGCGGGGTTTCAGCTGTTATCTGCCCGGCCGCACCCTGCCGATGCTCCCTGCCGGTTTGACGGCGAAGATCAGTATGCAGGAAAATCAGGACTCTCTGGCGCATACGGTATTTCTGAAAGTTGACAGCGAAGGGAAAATCATTTCCGGGGAGCGGGAACACTCACTTATCCGGGTTGCCAGGCGTCTGGACTATGATGAGGTGCAAAAGTTTCTGGATAGCGGCGAAGCCGGAGCATCCTGGTCGGCGGAAACGGTAAAAACGGTGAAAATGCTCTCTGAAGTTGTCCGCAAAATGCGCAAACAGCGGGAGATCACCGAGGAGTTTATCGAGTTGCCCCTGCCGGAAGTGCGGGTGATCTGCGATGAGAAAAACAACACCGTTTCCGGCATTGAACGCAAAGTTTCCCGGGAATCGGAACAGCTGGTGGAAGAGTGTATGCTGGCGGCAAATCAGTTCGTCGGTCTTTACATGCCGCAAAAGCAGCTGGCGGGCATCTACCGCATCCACCCGGAGCCGGAACCGGAAAAAACCATTGAATTTTCTGAAACCATGAAGTCGGCGTTTGACCTCTCAGTGGGGGATATTGCCGACCGGAAGTGCTGCCGGGAGTTCATTGCCTCTCTGCCGGATGATCCGGTGAAAAACCTGATATTGAATATGATCCTGCGTTCCATGACCCGGGCATCATACAGTGTCAAAGGGGATATTCACTTTGCTTTGGGCAAAACCTTTTACGCGCATTTTACCAGTCCCATCCGCCGTTACACTGATTTGACGGTGCATCAGCAGTTGTGGAATTTTGATTTGAATAGCCGCACCCGTTCCGGCGACACGCTGGCAAAGGTGGCGGAATACTGCTCTGAACTTGAGGAGAAGATCGATTCAGCGTACTTTACCGCCAATGACCGGTTGAAAGTCCGCATGGTCGAAGAGTTGAGCGAGCGTGAACCGGGCAGAAAATTTGACTGTATGGTAACAAAAGTCCTCAACTCCGGATTTCAGGTGGAAGTGCAGGAGTTTGCCGTTTACGCCTTCGTCCACCGGGATGAGCTGCAGCGCATGGCGAAACCTGTGGATATCGGAATGGTTCTGCAGCTGAAAGCATCGGCTCTGCGTTTCCAGTTCGCAAGGTGATTTGATTGAAAAAACAGCAATGAAGTGCTAAATTATACAATGGAGGTTTAATATGGCAGAAACAGCAAAAAACAACGGATTCAAAGGTAAAAGATTTGTAATTTGGATGGCGGCACTGGTCGCCGGTTCACTTCTGGGGTTGATCGACTCTCGCGGATTGCAGGAGTTCTTCAACTTTATAGCGGCGGTTTACACCCGGCTCTTTCAGTTTATCGCCGTCCCGACCATCGCTCTGGCGATATTGACCACTCTGGCAACGCTGGGCGCGAAAAAAAGTACCGGCAGAATTTTTCTGCACACCATCGTTTACACTCTGCTGACCACGCTGGCGGCATCATTGATCGGAGCTGCGCTCTACTTTATCATCGCTCCGGAAAATCTCCCGATCGCCACGGTCTCTCAGGGCAGTGCCGATGTGCCGCAGAATCTGGGAAAACTTTCCCTTTACAGCCATATCCTTTCCGTTATTCCCAACAACATCATTGCTCCGCTGGCAAGCGGCAACGTGCTTTGTATTCTGCTGGTGGCAGCGGCATGCGGTCTCGGTCTGGCGGCACTGCGTGAGTCGGAAAATATCCGGGTGCTGCTCAAAGGCATCCTCGGTCTGCAGGAGCTGCTTTTCATCCTGATCAAGGCTCTGGTCTGGACTTTGCCGCTGGGTATTGTGGCATTTGCCGCCCAGCTGTCGGCACAGGTTTCCGCCGGAGTGATGGTCGGTTCTCTGGGAAAATACACTGCCGTGGTGCTGGGGGGAAATGTGATACAGTTCTTTATCATCCTGCCCCTTTTCATGCTGATAAGAAAGGTCAATCCGCTGAAAGTTTTCCGGGGGATGCTCCCTTCGGTGCTGATGGCGCTCTTTACCAAAAGTTCGGCGGCAACGCTGCCGGTCACGGTGGCTTCTGCGGAAAACAATCTGAAAGCCAAGCCGGAAGTCGCCCGTTTCATCCTGCCGGTCTGCTGTACCATCAATATGAATGGCTGTGCGGCATTTATTCTGATAAGTTCTCTTTTTGTCATGCAAAATGGCGGTGTTCAGCTCACTTTGGGGACGGTTCTGCTCTGGGTGCTGATTTCGGTGATCTCTGCCGTGGGTAATGCGGGTGTGCCGATGGGGTGTTATTTTCTGACCCTTTCGCTGATGGCGGGGATCAACGCGCCTATCGGTATTCTCGGAGTGATCTTGCCGATTTATACAATTATCGATATGATCGAAACTGCGGTCAATGTCTGGTCGGATGGCTGTATCTGCGCCATTGTTGACAAGGAGTTATCCGCAGAAGATGTGGCGGCATAAATAATTCAAGGGGTAAAAAATGTCTTTACGCAAAACGATTTACAAACTCTGCAAGCATATTCCGGGTCCTCACCTGCGGACGATGCTCTGCTCTTACTTCAAAAATACCGATCTGGTTCCGGAAATCGCACCGGAAATGTGGGCAATGCTGAAGGAAAATTACCGGTTTATCAAAACTCACGGCGGCAAATACAAAATCGTTTCTCTTGGCTGTGACTGCATGGCACGCAGTTTCACCACCGCGTGGCTGCTCAAACCCTGCAAAGCCGCCGGAGAAAAAGGTATGCCCTTCGACCTTGCCTGTTCGCCCCCGGAAACGGTGGCGCACTTTCTGGAAAATGACTTTGCCGACTATTTTGCCGACGGTTGGAGTTACGATGAAAAGTACAAAAGATGGAACAACGCTCCGGGAACGGGCATGTTTTATCCCCACGATAAAGATTGCGCTCCCGATGCGGAAGGATTGGCAAAACTGCAGAAACGTCTTCAGGGCAGAATAGAAAATTTCCGCGAAGTGATGAATTATCCTGATCTGATCATGTTCACGCTCCACAAAAAAGCCGACGGCAAGCCGGAAGATATTCAGCGGATATGCCGCAAACTTACCGAACTGCGTCAGGGCAAACCCACAAAGTTCCTCATTATGGCATGTGATACCGATGAAAGCTGCCGCGAGATAGAGGGAACGGAGTTCCGTTATGTGCCGTATCCATCTATGGAGTACCACTGGTATGACCCGAAAATGCGCTTTTCCGTTATCGGGATACGCCATGAAATGAAGTTTGTCACCGTCTGCCGCGAGGTGCTTTGCCGGGAGCTGGGTATCGCAGAACCGGGCAAGTGACCATTGTGCGGCGTTACCCCGGGTGAAATATGATGGAATATTTGAAAAACAACTCTCTGCGGATAATTTCCGCATTGCTGGTGCTGGCATTTTTCCTTCTCTTTTTCACTCCGTGGTACGCCGTAAAACAGTTTGACGTTTCAATAACATACACCGCCTCACAAAAAACTCTTCTGCAGTTGGCAGGCGACCATCAGAGCGATCTTTTCAACCGGGAAAAATTGATTTTTTCCCAAATGGAACTGCCGGAAACCGATACTCCGGCAGAGGTGACGGTCAGTGGCAACAGTGTTTTCAACAATCTGCGGGGGGTGCGGCTGGAACTTACCACGCCGGGAGAGATGAAAATCACTTCCCTGAAGATCACCGGGAGGAAGAAGAGTTATCAGGCGGACTTTGCCAAAGATCTGGTGATAAAGGATGATGGATTGAAAATTTCCGGCACCTCTTTGCTGCTTTCCGGGAAAGAAACGGTAAATATCCCCATCGCCCTGCCGATGAAGCTGAAAGTGGCAAGAAAGCTGCAGATAATTCCTTTTATCCTCTCCCTTCTGGCATCACTGATTCCGGCAGGATTTTTTTACCGGCAGATAAAAATCCCCTTTTCAAAGGAAAAAATCCCGCCTTTCATCTTTGCCGCCGGAGTTCTTGCACTGATGCTCTTTCCCCTGCTGGGCATCGACCGTCTGAGCAAGGTAAGCGAAGAGAACCGCTTCTTGCAAACCTTTCCCTCTTTCGCGGATGAAAATGGGATAAACACCAAATTTCCCCGGGAATTTGAAGATTTTCTGAATGACCGTTTCCAGGGCAGAGAGAGCATGATAGAGCGAAATAGTGAACTGTTTTCCTTCAACTGGCTGGATTTTTCCGGTGAAAAACATGCCGCCGATCCGAATTTGATCTTTTACGGCAGGGAGAACTGGCTCTTTTCCCCGATGTTTGACACCATCCCCATGATACAGAATAAAAACCGCTTTTCTGAAGCGGAACTTCAGCGCTGTGCCATGCGCCTTGAGGAGTTGGCAAAGCTCTTCAAAGAGCGTTTCAATGCCCCGGTCTATCTGGTGCTGATGCCGGATAAGGAGCGGGTCTACGAAGATTATTATCCCGGTTATCTGCTTAAACAGCGCACTCACAAGCAATCCCGGCTGGAACAGCTTGCCCGGTATATCCAGGCTAATACGCAGGTGAAGGTGATCTATCCCCTGCCGGAACTCTTGAAGCGGAAAAAGGAACATCTGCTTTACTATCCCGCCGGAACTCACCAGACTTTGCGGGGCGGATTTTTCTGCGCCCAGGAGATAAAACGGGTGATCGCAGAGGATTTCCCGGAAATTGCCGATGCTCCGGATAATATCGCCCGCTGGGAGATACGGAAAAAGGCCGATCTGGATATTGCCGGATTGATGGGCATAACCGACCCGGAAAAGAGTCTGCCCAAAGAGTTCCTCTACCATCCCGAACCGGTGTTTCACCGTGCCTACGGTATTCACGGATTGGAAAAGATCCCGCAGTTGAGTTTGTATATCAACCTCTATAAATCGAAGCTCAAGAGTGCGGAAAAGGGGTTGCGTATTCTGGCGGTGACAGACAGTTTCTGGGGAAATGTGGCGGAATTCATGAATCCGGTATTCAAAGAACAGCTGCATGCATTTTATGGTGACGGCAGAGATTTTGTCTTTGCTCCTTTTCTTGACCGGGTGGAAAAGTTCCGCCCGCAGGCGGTTATAATCGAATCGACAGAGAGATTTCTGCACCGCTTCCTGACAATACGGTATGGGGAATAAAAATGTTATTCAGTTCGCTGGTTTTCATCTCAGTTTTTCTGCCGCTGGTGCTTTTCATCTGCTTTTGCGCACCGCGTTCATGGCGCAACAACATCCTGCTGGCGGCAAGTCTGATATTCTACGCCTGGGGGGAGATGGTGCTGGTATGGGTGATGATACTTTCGATCATCTGGAACCATCTGCTGGCACTGATGATCTCCCGGAATGAGGGTTCTGCCCGGAAAATCTGGCTCTTTACCGGGGTTGCCGCTGATCTGCTGCTTCTGGGTTACTATAAGTACATGGATTTTTTCCTTGCCAACTGCAATGTGCTTTTTCATACCTCCTTTGCCCTGCACAAGATAATTCTGCCCATCGGCATATCTTTTTACACCTTTCAGGCGATCTCCTATCTGGTGGATGTTTACCGGAATGATACTCCGGCGGAAAAAAACATTCTGAATACCGGATTATACATCACCTTTTTTCCCCAGCTGATCGCCGGTCCCATCGTCAAGTTCCATGAAATATCCGCTCAGATCCGTCACCGTCAGGAGTCCATAAGTGAGTTTGCCTGCGGTATGCAGAGATTTATTGAGGGATTGGCAAAAAAGGTTCTTATCGCCAATGTGATGGCGGAAACCGCCGATACCATATTTGCCTGTGACCCCGGAGTATTGACAATTCAGGATGCATGGCTGGGAGCTTTGGCATATACGATGCAGATATTCTTTGACTTTTCCGGATATTCGGATATGGCTATCGGTCTGGGACACCTCTTCGGCTTCACCATTCCGGAGAACTTCAATTACCCCTATACCGCTGTGACCATTACCGGTTTCTGGCGCAAATGGCACATCTCATTATCCAGCTGGTTCCGGGAGTATCTCTATATCCCGCTGGGCGGTTCCCGCTCCGGGAAGTGGGCAACTCTGCGGAATTTGCTGATCGTATTTCTGGTGACCGGCTTCTGGCACGGCGCCGGGTGGACATTCATCCTCTGGGGATTGTGGCACGGAATATTTATCATCATTGAGAGGATTTTCGCTCTGGATAAGAAGGTATTTCCCCGGTATATCCGGATTTTTCAACATGCGGTACTGCTTTTGATCGTAATTGCCGGATGGGTGCTTTTCCGTGCTGAAACGGTTTCCGGAGCATGGGGAATAGTGAAAAAGATGTTCTCTTTCAGCCCGAACAGCGGAGAATCATTCCCCCTCTCCCCCCTCTTTATCGTCACCTTCATCTTTGCGGTATTTTTCAGCACAGATCTTCCCCGCAGGATATACAATTCTTTCAAAGACAATACTTTTGCTCTGCTTGTGTGGCGGGCGATATGCTGCGGACTGCTCTTTCTGGTACTGCTGAGACTTGCGGGAGCGGCATACAACCCATTTATTTACTTCCGCTTTTGACAAGGCAAGGGCGGATGTTTTTTCTTCCCTCAAAAAGCAGTTCCAAAGAATATAAAATGTTTTTGTAAAATAATATCAGAAATGTATTTACAAACATCTGCCCGCATCGGGCTCAGAACCTTTGACCAAACCTGTTTGATATACCTGATTCAAAACGCGGTAAAAAATTTCAAAATTTTTTAAAAAATCAATTTGCATTACATATAAATAAATGCTATATTTATTTACAGACAGGGAAAATCAGTTCGAGGTGATAAAAATGACAACAGAACAACAGAAAAAGTTTTCGGAGATCTGCCGTCATTTCAAATGGAAATGCACCCCGCAGCGGCTGGCGGTTTACGACAGTGTTTACGGAAACCGCTGTCATCCGGATGTGGATTCAGTGTGGCAGGCGGTCAAGCTCCAGCTGCCGACGGTGACAAGAGAAAGTGTCTACCGGATACTGAATGAGTTTTCATCTCACGGATTGATCTGGCGTCTGGATCATGTCACTGCGGCGCGCTATGACAGCAATACTGATCCGCATGGTCACTTTATCTGTGAAAGTTGCGGGGAGATAGCTGATTTTGCGCTGAAAAAAGATGTTGCCGTTTTTGCCGGGGAGGTGCCGGGAAATATACGGCACATGGAGATCCGCTTCACCGGAATTTGTGAAAATTGTCAAACTGCCGGAGTTGATCCGGTTCAATAAAAAAAGTTACCAAATCATAAAGGAGAAATTACTATGGAACTCAAAGGAAGCAAAACCGCCGCCAACCTCGCCTATGCCTTCGCCGGAGAATCTCAGGCACGCAACAAGTACACCTACTTTGCCTCCAAAGCGCGCAAAGAGGGTTACGAGCAGATCGCCGCGATCTTTGAAGCGACTGCCAACAACGAAAAAGAACATGCCAAACTCTGGTTCAAAGCTCTCGACGGTATCAGTGATACTCTGACCAACCTCAAAGCCGCCGCGGCAGGGGAAAATGAAGAGTGGACCGGTATGTACCGCGAATTTGCCGAAGTGGCGGAAGCCGAAGGATTCGGTGAAATCGCCCGTCAGTTTGCCCGGGTGGCGGAAATCGAAAAACGTCATGAGAACCGTTACAACAAGCTGATCGAAAATATGGAAAAAGGCGAAGTTTTCGTCAAGACCGGTCCGACCCGCTGGGAGTGCCGCAACTGCGGACATATCCACGTCGGCGACAAAGCTCCTGAACTTTGCCCGACCTGCAAACATCCCCAGGCGTATTTTGAACTCGAATCCACCAATTTCTGATCGTTGATTCCATCCCCCATGGGAGTCGCCGCAATACCTTGCAAAAGTGAGCGGCGGCTCCTTTTTTTTTCTGATAGGGCAGATGGTTTTTCCCAACCCCTTTTCCATTTCAAGAAAAGCGGGATATTTTGCAACGTAATATCAGTTAAATACTTGTAATTGCAGAATCAAGTGTTGGCCGGGCGTTTTTTTACCGGTAAATCAAAGAGTGTTTTCCCAGAAAAACATGGCACAATCATTGCCGGGGACAACCGGAATGGTACTGCCGGTTTCCACATCGGTCAACCTGACCCCTGTCGGAACTTCAATGGCAAACTCCTGCTCATTCCGGTTGAAAAAGGCGGCAAAACCGCAACCCTTCTGATTGAGACGGCAGAAACCATCGACCTCTTTTCCCAGTTCAAAGGTGCGGAATGTCGTCAGATGACCATCGGCAACCGCCCGGTTGAAGGCGGCGGCAAATTTTCTGAGCCGCGCCCGGTTTTCCCCTGTCAACTTCCGCAAATCTCCGGCGGTCAGCGGCGCTCCGGCAAAGGCAGAGAGCATCGCTTCAGCGCAACTGTCACCCTGAATCGCCAGTAAACCGTTAAGTATCCTCTCTGCGGGCAGACGCTTGAGCCACGGATAAAAACTCTGCCGTGCCTTGCTGATGCTCTGGATTTCCGGATCATCGGCGGCAATATTGGTCACATGGTGCAGCGGAGACAACTCCAGTGCGGCAATATTGGGTTTTTCCGTGCCGAATGCTTCAAAACTGAAATCCAGTATCACCTGCTGGAACTTTTCCCTCATCTCTTTGCGGATGAACTCCATGCCCTCATAAATGGCGGCAAAGGAGTCCTCCCAGCTGCGGTGGTGGGCGTGGTCGTGGGCATGACAGCCGAATGGAAGCAGACCGTAAGGGGAATTGACACTGCTGAAATCCAGTTTGAAGTAGCCGACCTGATACTTTTCCGTCAGCGTACACAACTCATCCAGCAGTTTTTCCCGGTAACTGCTGCCCAGACACAACACATTGCCGGAGTGGGAGTAATCAAATCCCAACCGGCTGTTTCTGCCGTCGTACTGCCGGGCAAAGAACTCTTCCGGCAGATTTTTTCTGCCGTAATCAGTCCCGACATTGAGCCACAAGCCGAAAACCATATTTTTCTCCCGGACGGCGCGGGAGATCTCTTCCAGACCGTTGGGGAATTTTTCTCTGTCCACGGCGTGATCATCCGGGGAAAACCAGCCGTCATCCAGCACAAAAGAGCGGTAGTTCAAATCGGCGGCATGCTGAATAAGTTCCAGAACCAGTTCCCGGTCAATGTTTTTGAGAAATGGTATCCAGGTGCAGTACATCAGACCTTCCGGCAGCGGAAGAGGGGGGAGATTTTTCCGGATGAGCGCCCGGAAGTCATCGGCGGCGCTTTCATCACCGAACTTGGCTGAATAGAGAGAAAATATCGACTCCGGAGTGGTGAATTTCTCATCCTTTTCCAGCCACACGGCAAAGGGCGCGGAACTCATATTCAGCGCGTTGAGGGCGTTGCGCCAGACCGGGTAGATCATCATGTAACGCAGAACTCCCGGCGCACTTGACCCCATAAACCAGCCGGCATCCACACTCTCATTGTGACAGCGCACCATATCTTCACAGCCTTCACAGGTAAAGCATGGCATTTGGGGTGTATCATTGAATCCGGTGTAGAAATCACAATCCGCCAGCTTTCCGGGTGCGGCACAGGTATCATCGAAAACCACTTTGTCGATTTTGACTTTGCTGCCGGAAAGGTTCTTCATGGTCAGAGATTTCCGGTAACCGCAAACTCCGGGGAATATCCGGTAGTTCACCGCCAGTTCGATGGAGTTCACCTTGAAAAAGAGCGTAAGCTCTCCTTCAGAACCTTCAACGCGGATAAACTCCGGCGCACAGCCGTTGGTTTCGGCATTGCCGTCAACGATCCGGATGGCGCTGCTCTGCCAGCTGGAATACATCCGGTCATCAATGGAAAATTGAAACTCCCGCGCCGGAATGGTCAGATACTCTCTCCCCGAGCGCTTGTCAGTCATGGAAACCGAGCGGATGCCGGATTTTGAAACTTCAAAAACCCGGCTGAAAACCTCATTTTCAAGTGTGTAAAGTGTCATTATCAAAATTCCTTTGGCGGCACATCACCGGCGGCCGAAACGGCGCTCCAGCTCTTTGATGGAAAAATCGATCATCGTCGGTCTGCCATGGGGACAAAGTGTTCCCTGCTGACACTGTTTAAGCTCATCCAGAAGCCGTGTCATGGCACTTTCACTCAATTCGTCATGGGCCTTGACTGCCGCTTTGCATGCCGCCTTCGCCGCCGCTTCCGGCGACAAAAGCCGCGCTGAAGATGAGGACTCCAGCAGTTCCTCAAGCATGTCGGTTATCCACTGGCTCACCGGACGGCTCTGAAATGGAGTCAGAGGAATGGAGTTCACCAGCACCGTCGTCCCCCCCGCACTTTCAAGATCAAAGCCCAGATTTTCAAAAAGTTCTTTATTGCCCAATAACAGTTTGATCATCGACCGGGGCAGATCGATGGTTTCCGGCAGTAAAAGCTGCTGTTTTGCCGCTGAACCGCGGTTATACTGCTCCAGGATCCGCTCAAACATGATCCTTTCATGGGCGGCATGCTGGTCGATCAGCACCAATCCGGAAGCGCTTTCCGCCAGAATGTAGGTGCGGTCAACAGCTCCGATCACCCGGTAAGGCCACACGCCGCTGAATGCCGCAGGATTTGCCGGTTTGACCATCAGCGATACCGGAACTTTTTCCGGAAGGGATGGTTTTTCCTCTGCTGCAGGTGTTTCCGGAACATCTTGAACTGGAATGACTTCTTTGACACTTTCCGTCAATTCTTCCTCAGTTTCAAAAAACTGCGCTGTCTCTGCCGGATTTTTCTCCCTGACCGGCATGAAGTTACGGGGAAGTTCCGGCGCGGAAACCGGCAGTTCCGGCTGGATGGTTTTTTCCGGACTGTAAGCCACCTCTGCCGCATCCATGATCATGGATAAGGGCAGTTTTCCACTCAGAGGCAAAGAGTTGTTAAAGGCAGCGGCAACGGGTATCTTATCCGGTGAACGCATCTGGCGCAAAGCTCCGGATACCGCCGCCGTCACCGCGCGGCTGACACTGTATTCCGCCTTGAAACGCACCTCCCGCTTTGCCGGATGCACGTTTATATCCAACTCTTCCGGAGGCATTTCGATAAACAACACCACCGGATTGTATCTGCCGGATTCCGCCAGCGCCCCGTAACCCTCTTTGATGCCCCGGTAGACCGCCAGCGCCTCCACCGGACGGGTGTTGATAAAAATTTTCTGATCCCGGCGCGACGGGCGGGTGAATCCGGGGGCGGCAATGAATCCGGATATGTGCATGCCGTTTTCCGTATATTCCAGCGGCAGAAGATTATCCACAAAATTTTTGCCGAAAAGCTCCCGCAAACGGTACTCGATTTTTCCCGAACCCGGCGAATGAATGGCAGTTTGTCCATCCCGGAGCAGTTTGAATCCGATTTCCGGATGGGCGATCGCCATCATGGCAAAAACCTCTTCGATGTGATGTTCCTCGGTCGCCGGGGACTTCAAAAACTTCTTGCGGGCAGGCAGATTGCCGAAAAGTTCCCGTACTTCGATGCGGGTTCCGGTTTTCCCGGCACAGGGACGGACTGTCTGACCGCCTTCACCGTCACACTGGATCATCGTGCCGCCGGGAGAATCCATCACCCGGGTGATCATGGTGAATTTGCTTACCGAAGCGATGGATGGCAGTGCCTCCCCCCGGAACCCCAGAGTCATGATATGGTCAAGATCACTTTCACTGAGCAATTTGCTGGTTCCGTGCTGCTGAAGCGACAAAAGCGCATCTTCCTCATCCATGCCGCAGCCGTTATCAGTGACCGCGATCAACCGGCTTCCGGCGCGCTCGATTTCCACGATAATTTCCGTAGCTCCGGCATCGATGGAATTTTCCACCAGTTCTTTGACGACGGATGCCGGTCTTTCAATGACCTCTCCGGCGGCAATACGACTGGCAAGGAGTTTGCTCATCACCTTTATCCGGCTCATAATCCGCCTCCTTCCGCCAGAAAACAGCCGACACAGTGACCGGGGGAAACTTCGATCAATTCCGGGGAATTATACGGACACTTTTCCATTTTTCGCTGACAGCGCGGAGCAAATCTGCACCCGGCAGGATACTCATCCGGCGGAGGCACAAATCCGGGAATGGTTTCCAGTTTGCCGCACTTTTTACCCAATACCGGCACCGCCGCAAGCAGCGCTCTGGTGTAGGGGTGAAGGGGATTGGAGATCAACTCCTTTGCCGGAGCAGTTTCCACGATCTTCCCGGCATACATTACCGCTATCCGGTCGGCAAGAGCGCTGACCACCCCCAGATTGTGAGAAATGAGCAGCACCGCCATTTGCCGCTCTTTGCGAAGGCGTTGCAAAAGCTCCAGAATTTGCGCCTGCACAGTCACATCCAGCGCCGTGGTCGGCTCATCCGCCACCAGAAGTTGAGGATTTCCTGCCAGCGCCATAGCGATCATCACCCGCTGCTGCATACCGCCGGATAACTCATGGGGATAACTTTTCAAGCGGTTGGGGGCATCGGGGATGCCGACCTGTTCCAAAAGGGAGATTATCTCCCTGTGCTGATCTTTCACTTCGCGGCGGTGCAAAGTCAGGACTTCGGCGATCTGGTCTGCGATATTTATCACCGGATTGAGGGAAACGGAGGGTTCCTGAAAAATGTAAGCAATGCCGCCGCCCCGGTATTTGCGGAGTTTGCGGTCGGTCAACTTGCTCAGATCCACCATTTTTTCCCCGGAAGCGAACTCGATTTTGTCCGCGGTGATCTTCGCCGCCGGGGGCAGTAATCCGGTCAGAGCCAGACTGGCGGTACTTTTTCCGCAGCCGGACTCCCCCACCAGCGCCAGCACCTCGCCGCGCCGGATAAAAAAGGAGATACCGGAAACAACTTCCGCTCTGCCGTATGCCGCACTTAAATTTTCTGCCCGCAGTAAAATTTCTGCCATTTTTATTACCTTTGTCTCAAAAAAAGCTCTATACGGGGAAAATATAGCACCCTTTTTGTCAATATTCCACAAAAAAATCAACTTTTGATTGGAAAAAAACGCAGTTAGAGTTATATTAAGTGCCGTAGAGAATATTTTGAATATTGGACTATAGAAGGTAGACAGGGTTTTCTGATGGAAAAAGTCTTTATTACCGGCCGTGGTTTGATTACCCCGCTGGGCAATGGATTGGCAGCCAATGAAGCGGCATTGCGCTCCGGGAAAAGCGGCATTTCAGTCGTTCCGGAGTTTGTGGAAAAACGTTTGACCAGTATCGTCGGAGGTATTCCGGATCAGGATCCGGCAACCGATCTGATCGACCGCAAAACCAAGCGTTTCTGCCCTCCGTCTGCCGTTATGTCAGCCGTTGCCGCCGCCGAAGCATTTACTGAGGCAGGGATTCCGCTGGATAAAGTTTCCGAATATCCCATGGCGATCGTCGGCGGTCAAGCCAGCAGCAACGCTCTGGAAATCCACGCTCTGGCTCAGGCTTATATCGACCGGGATTACAACCTCCGTGCCGTTTCCCCCTTCGCCGTTCCCCGGATCATGCCCTCAAGTGCCATCAGTATTCTCTCTCTTCTTTTCGGCATCCGCGGTGAAAGTTTTGACGTTTCCGCCGCCTGTTCAACCAGTGCGCTTTCAGTGGCTCAGGCTGTCCGTCTGATCCGCTCCGGGGAGTATGACATGGTTCTGGTCGGCGGTGCGGAACAGATCGACTGGACTGCCGCTCTCGGATTTTGCGCCTGCCGCGCACTGGCAACCAGGTACAACGATACTCCGGAAAAAGCCAGCCGTCCATTCTCCGCCAGCAGAGACGGCTTTGTCCTCGCCGGAGGAGCCGCTTATATGATCCTGGAATCTGAACGCAGCATCCGCGCCCGGGGAGTCCGTCCCATTTGTGAAATTTCCGGCATCGGCGGCAACAGCAGTGCTTCAGATATGGTCGTGCCGGATCCGGATGCCAGCAGCAATGTTATGGCAAAAGCCATTGCCAATGCCGGGTTATCCATCAGCGACATCGGTTATATCAATACTCATGGTACAGCTACGCCCGTGGGTGACAAAGTTGAAATCGAAGCTATCCGCCGTCTGGTGGGTTCCGGTAACTCTCCTGCGATCAACAGTACCAAGTCCCAAACCGGACACATGGTCGGCGCCACCGGTGCGGCAGAGGTCATATTCAGCACCATTATGCTGGATAAGAACTTCATTTCTCCGTCGATCAACTGCGAAGATCTTGACCCGGAATTTGCCGACGTCGATATCGTGCGCGAATACCGCGAAACCTCCTTTGATCATGCGATTTCAAACAGTTTCGCTTTCGGCGGTTCAAATGTCAGCGTAGTTATCAGCCGCTGCAAGTAATTCTCGGGAATTGGATGCAACTGCTGAAAATATTGGAATTCAGATCGAATATTTCAATAAAAAGCATTGTTTTTTCGGTTTTTTCATCAAATCGACTTGAAATTACAGCACTGAAGTGATATATTAGGTGTATTGTCAATTCTTGATGCGTCTCCATCGTCTAGAGGCCTAGGACACCGGGTTTTCATCCCGGCAACACGGGTTCGACTCCCGTTGGAGATGCCATTTTTTTTGTCTTTTTTCTGAAATCACCGTTACGCAATCCCCGCAAAAAGCAAGCAATGGCTTTGGAAAACTTGTGTTTTCCACGCCGTTGCTTTTTCTTTTTGCTTTGATCATTTTTTGCCTTTGCAAAAAATGGGATTGCTCACTTTTCTGAGGGTTGCCTTGCGCTTCTCGCTGCGCTCGAATGCTCAGGCTCGCTGCGGGCTGTCGCCCTTGCGTCGACTCCCGTTGGAGATGCCAAGTTTTTGGTTTTGCGGTTGATTTTTGCCGCCCTCTCACGAGGGTTTGAAGTCGCGGCGCTCCGTTGTCGCGCCTTGATCGACGCTTTTGAGAAAAGCTTAGCAAAACTCAGTGGAGTAACACCATTTGGGGTATTTCTTTACTCCCTGCCGACGACAACGGTAGGCGGCAGTTAATTCGCAGCGGCACGTTTGCCGCCAAAAAATGGGATTGCTCACTTCGCTTAGGGGGGCGCTTTTGATGTATCTGCGGCACACCAAATCTGTCAGACAAGTCAGACAGTGCCGCATTCTGATGATAGTGTGCCACAGCGGGTATCTGAAGCCCGTGTTGCCCGCAAGCCGAACTGGGACATCAAAAGTCAGCCGCAAAAATATTATGAAGCATGCAGCACATCATGACCTGATTTGCGACATCGCCCGGCATTTGATGTAAAAAAGCCGGTACAAAACATTGAGTTTTATACCGGAGCTTTTTTATCAACAGATCTTACTGCGGAGTCACAGTTGGCTTGTATACATAATTTTTTTCTTCCCAGCGTTTCAGCACCTTTTCTCTTGCATTTTGATTTTCAAGCAGTATCCGGTCTTTATTTTCCATTATCTGTTCAGGGGTATAAATTTTTTCCAAATCAATTTCAGACAAGTCAGTTTTATGACCGTATTTCCTGAATAAATACAATATTTCGAGCTTGTTTTTTATCCGGTTGTTATTGCACAACCGATTTACAGCATCATGATTTACTTCAGCTCCTTTATCAAGCAAAAGATCAAATATCTTATAGTATTTTGCCTGCATCAGTTTCCGGTTGGCTTTATAAGATTCAGTTTCATTACCGATATTTGTACCGATATCTGCATCATAATACCCGATGGCATAGTTTATTATATCATCACTTAATTCATAACCCGTTGCCAGCACAACTTTAAGTTTGCACAATGAACGGATTGCTTTAGCAACCAGATTAAATTCATGACTGCCGATATCGTCTTTGCTGACAATATTGTTACGTGCATCCATGTAAAAGGGTTTGGTGCCGAAAAATTCCTTACCTTCTTCAAGAATATATTCCAAAGTACGGCAATCACCGTTGATGTCACAATGCAAACCGACGAGCATAAGCCAATCCCGTTTGCGCATTTTGATCTGTTTGCCGCCTTTTTTCTTCAGATATTTTGCAATTTCAAGATAACCGCTCTGCAAGGCAAAATCATACGCCTCGGTCCATTCGCTGTCCATAAAATGTCCGTCGCGTTCTTTGATCAGGTATTTTACAACATTGAAGTAACCGTCGCCTGCTGCGGAATCGAATTGTTCTCTTGTCCATACATGAGGGTGAGACTCCTCCTTCATTTCCTTGAAAGTACAACTGCATTCAGAAAAAGAGACGTGATCAGAGGAATATTCATCCGTATCACCTGAAGTAAAAATGAACAGCAATATCAAAAACAATAATACTCCGAACAGAATTTTTTTGAACTTTTCTGATTGCAAATCTATATTGATAGATTTTTTCTGCAAAAATTCATTCATTTTTGCCAACGGCAGTTTTTCATACAACGAATTCAACACTCCGAAAATATATTCGCCGATTTTCTTTAATATTTGAAGAATTTTCATGATATACCTACACTAACATTGATATCAGAATAATAATCGCTCCGATAAATATGGAACATCCTGTACATCCCTGATCTTTTCCGGAACCTTCAGAGATAACACCCAACACTAAAAGAAACACGAATACCAATATAATTTTTAACAATTTCCCCCTCCGCCTTCGTCTGCATACGAAAAAAGGCACATCCCGATAATGTGCCCAACTCTACGTCTGCAACAACGCCATAATCATACACAAAAACAGGACATGCCACATATAAAATGCGGATGCACCGATTTGTACTGATGATTATGTGTTGTCTTGATTTGAAGTTGCAGTTCAGAGTCGGACAGTTAATCAGTTTTCCATCTTTAATTTTACAAAATACGGTATTAAATTTATTTCAATATTTTACCATAGGCAGATACTCCTTTACGCCGCCAGGTTGATTTACCGAGCCCATAATTTGCAGCGAATACGATACCGCAAAACGGACATATTTAGTAATATAGTTCATTGTTTCAGTTTTTTCAAACAGCTTACCGTATATAACAGCATAAATAAATTATTTGACGATTGTAAAAGTAAACGCACGCTCATTTTTAGAGCAGTGTGCGTTTACTATGACAAACAGAATCTGTGCATTTAGTCTGACAAATTGAAATATTGGCTATAGATGTGCTATCATAAAAGTCATGTGTATCCCCCCTCCCGGGAGGGGGTGCGTTTACTATGACAAATTTTAGAGAGGAAAACATGGGACATCTAACCAAAACAGAACGGCATCGTATTGAACAACTGCTCCGGCAACAGAAAAATTTTCAAGAGATTGCAATGGTGTTGAATCGTCCTCGTTCAACGATTATGCGTGAAGTCATTAAACATAGGCAGGAGAGTTGTAAAACTCCTCCTCAGCGAATCCCCAATTGCTGTGTTAAGCGGCGTAATTGTGAACTTGTGCGGCTTTGTCCAGGACGTCGATGCCATCGTAAGTGCAGTGCATGCAGCAACTGCAATATCGTTTGCAAGGATTTTCAGGAGGAAGTTTGTTCCAAACTGCAAAATCCACCATATGTTTGTAATGGCTGTTCTGAAGAGTATCATTGCACTTTGAGGAAGTATTTTTATATTAACCAAAGGAAATAGACTAATAAAAAAACTGGCGTCATGTTTTTATATTGCAATCGCCGGATAGCGGTTGTAAACGTGTTCGCAGCTAAGGTCTGTATAGCGGTTGACACTCTGGTCATCGCAGCTTTGCGGGAGCGAAACAAAGAGTGAATCCCGGATCAGAGTGCTGACGATTGCCTGCGTATCAGACTTGCCCCGCCAGTGATCGAGTTCGGCAATCCTTTTAATTGCCTTTATATCGTTTTTGGACAAATTATCTTTGAAAAGCAGATCGTAAACGGATAACTCCTCATCCGTTGAAAAATCTTCCCGGATATAACGCTGCTGTTCGATAAGTATCTTGACTAAATGAAATTGTCAAAATACCGTCAGCGTATCGATCATTTAGTTGACCAAGTGACCTTTTGAGGATTTTTCGGAGTAAAATCATGATTACTTCCCTGAACCCAGACGATTTCTTTATCCGGCGTTGCCAGATTATTATAACAAACCGCCAATCCTGATGGAGGGCAAATATAATCGCCAAGTCCTGCACGAGTGATTACTACTTTGGCATTTTTGATTCTTTTAGCCATAAAAACGGGGTCGTAGTAATCTAATGCGGGAAAGTATTTAAGTCGCCATCCACCATGACAGCGTGATTTTTTCTCGGTGCCAGCCATGTCACAGCACCAGATGATTGATGGATATGCTTCGGTGACATCTTTATCTAAGGCAGTTACCCACATTGTTTGCAGTCCTGCCTGACTTCCGCCAACTGCAATTAAGTTTTTTTGATCCCACTCCGGCAGAGTTTTTACATAATCCAAAGCTCGCAACGCTCGCATTGCCATGCCGTGAAAATAGGCGGTTTCTGCATTTTTATTTTCTTCGGGATTAAAGCCATAGCCATATTTTTCGGTGCGAATACTTGCAAAAAATTCTTTATAGTATTCATCTGATTGCTGTAATTCCATTCCATGAGCATTGACGACCAAAGTGATGCGGTCTTTTTTGGGCCATATCGTCGGACAAGTAACTTTGTATGCACCGTATCCCATAAAATGCACTTCGGTTTTTAAGCTATGTGGTTCTGATTTTGTCGGCATACAAAGATAAGCGGTCAGCGGGCGAGGCCCATAACAAGGAACTTTTACTTTATAGTAGCTCATGTTTCCTTTGGTTAAAAGAAGTATTTTTTCGATATTGTCTTTAAAAGGAACGCCGTCAAGTTTCGCCCGTTGTTTCGCCCAAAAATCATCGAAATCAGACGGTTCCCCGCAGTCTTGCAAGGTTTCCGGTTGAACTCCTGCACCTGCATAAAATGCAACTTTTTTACCGTTATTCAAAATATTTTCACCGTTATTATCGACCCAAAAGAGATCGATTCCGACAAATCCTGCACGGTCAAGCGAAGTTTTTAAGACCAAATCCCTGTCGGCGGGAACTTTGCCGGAAAAAATATTACCGTCATCACCTCGACGGAAATATTTAAGATATGTATTTTTCTTTCTTGAATATTCTGCTTCCAACTTAAAAGAAAATACCATTTCTTCACCGATATTGTATGATAACGGTGATTTGTTAGTTGCACCTTTGATGACAGGCTCAATAATTTCTTGTGCCTGCAGCAGCAAAATATTTGATAATAAAATGAGAATGCCAGCGACTGAGGTTAATATTTTTTTCATAAAAATCACTTGATTATACTCTTCTGTTAACAGCATCTCCTTGATGAAGGTGCTAAATCCTGCAGCCATCCCCGGTCTTTCTGATGAGGAAAGATAGATGGCTTGAACATTTTTCATACGTTAGTCTGCATATTTAAAAAGGCAGACGATACCGGAAAAGTCTGAAAGATTGCTGATCTCCAATGTTTCTTCAACAATATTGATCGTTGCATTGTGAGCAAAAGTTCCGGTAAGTTTCCAGCCTTTACCTATAGAGATCGATACCTGGGACGGGCTGTTTTTGAATGTGTGCACGACAACAAGTTTTTGACTTTTATTTGTCCGGACAAAAGCCTGCCACCCGGAAGGCTTGAGATAGGATAGTCCAAGATTGCGGATCAAATGGTTTTCTCCATCTTTTAGAACAGGAACTGCATCGTAATACAGACTGATTGCCTCATCAACGATTTCAAGTTGAGCATCGGTTAAATTTGCAATATCACCGGAAAGACAAAGCCTGCCAAGAAATCCGGCAGCAAGAGAATAATGCAACCGTCTGTCAGAATCTTCAGAACGCAAGACGGCCCATATCTGATTTTTTCTGACAGGGATCAGATTTGCCGTGTTGGCCGCAATAATTGGGATTTCAACGCCTTCATGGGCATCTGAAAAACCGCCCATGGCGGCATGACGCAGCCATGCATGGGTAAGACGGTGTCCGCCTGAAGCACAGATTTCCATGACCAGATCAGGCAATTCTGCATGGATTTTATCATAGAATGCTTTGATGGCCAAAGTCTGTAAACGCAATCCTTCTGCTTTGGATTCCGCTCCGTCACACCCAAATCCAGTCGGTGCGTTATAATCTACCTTGATATATCCGATGTTGAAGGATTTCAGAAAATTGATAACCTTTTCAGAAAGATAGTCAATGCACTCCTGTTTGCGGAAATCAAGAAAACACCGTCCTGACGAATTGATCAATTTATCATCCAAATGCAGTAACAAATCGGGGTGTGTCTTGAAAAACGCAGAATCATCAGTCACATTTTCAAATTCGAACCAGAGTCCTGGAATAAAACCTTTTTCCCGGATATGATTTATGAAACTGCGAAAACCATCCGGTTCATATTCATGCGATATTTCCCAGTCTCCGATGCTTAATGAGTTACTGTATTTGAACCATCCGTAATCCAGTACAAAGTATCGAATGCCATGTCCGGCAAGTCTATCCACAATCGGTAGAATTTTATGTGGATAAGGATGTCCCCAACTGGTACACCATTCATTGAATAAAACGGGGAGTTCCTCCTCACTTGCAGGGACGTGGTCATCACTGTATGAACACAGTCGGTTTTGCAGAGTTTCTGCATCGCCTTTTGCACAGGTAAGTACGGCCTCCGGAGTTTCGTATATCTCGCCCGGTTCAATTTTTTTCATCCATTGACCGAATTCGCGGTCAACATAACCGCCATTGATAGTAAAAAAATCACTTTGCCGCGTCACTTCAAGTTCCCAGGAACTCATGACATCCAAGGCACATCCCCAAACAACACCGGCTTTATGATCCAGAAATCCAACCTGCGGGAAAAACCCTTTGACCGGCATAGAGCCCTGTTCTCCGAATCGGAGCGTTCTTGTCCCAAATCCAAACCATGAAGCCTCCAAACCGTATTCTTCAACGGGGCGTTGTTCCAGACGGCCTTCATTGCTCCAGTTACTGAGCCAACGGATTATGTCATAGCATTCAGAACCATCATCTAACTGAAATAATGAAAGCATTCCCAGGGAAAAAGATGGAAGATATTCCAAATCAAATGCTTCTGTACTGTGATTGCAAATCACTGTCTTTACCCGGATAAATTTATCTGATGGTAAACAACGGTAGGTTTGAGAAAGTTCCAATCCGCGATCATCAGTCATCACAAGTTTCATTCCATCGGGAAGCTCCAGCAATTTGAAGTCCTGAAGTCTGTCAACACTTTTTGAATTAAACAGAGTTTCCCCCGGACTGAAAGCTCCACCGTATGCATCTCCAGCAATTTTCAGCTGGATCGCATTTGAAACCTGATAGGCTGGACAATCGCATTTCCTTGCCTGACACATTCGCCTGATGCATTCAGAACTGCTTAAATCAAGGCGATGAGATGCTATTTCCCCCTCCATTCCGGATGGAATGATTGTGAATCCGACTTTTCCGTCTTCCTCAAGCCAAAATGCGGTTATGTCATTGAATTGATGCGTTGCTAAAATATTGAATTTTGCACTCATTTGCATTGAGACCCTATGCAGTTTATAATCTTCTTTTAACGGCATTCTTTGATGAAGTTCCGGAATCCAGATGCCATAGCACCCCAGTCACTGGTTCCGGCGAACCAATTTACCCCCCGTTCTTTCCAACGTGGAAATCCTCCAGCCGCTGTACCGAGTATTTTACCGGCAGCTTTTGTCTTGGCACAGATTTCATCCAGCACTTTATTCAGTTCCGGATCATCCATGCGATTGAGTATTCCCATGCTGCCGGAGAGATCACAGGGACCTATACAGATACTGCCGATACCGGGAACTTTCAAAATTTCATCAAGATTTTTTACGGCATCGATATGTTCGATTTGAACAATGACCCAAGGATTGTTTTCCGAATCTTTGAGATACTCAAAAAAGTCGCATTCTCCATATCGAACCGCACGACGTACTCCGCATCCGCGTCGTCCACGCAATGGATAGCGGCAGGCTTCTACTGCAGCAACAGCTTCTTCCGCACTGTTGACCATCGGCACAATAATTGCCGCAGGTGCAAGGTCAAGATAAGGCTTGATCAGCATAGGATCATTGGCACGCACCCGGACAAAAGGTGCGCAACCGGTACCACGAGTGGCAATAATATGTTTCATCACGCCATCAATCGTATGCGGAGCATGCTCCGCATCGATCCAGATAAAGTCAAGTCCGACATCTCCTGCTAACTCACTGACTGTCAGATCACTTAAAGTCACCACACCGCCAAGGCAGATTTTACCATCAGAAACTTTTTTCAGGAATCCATTCAATCCATTATCAACCATTTTTATTTTCCTCTCAAAAAGGGGGCAGCACGGGCGAATTTTGTAATCTGCTGCCCTGTTCCGGTCACAAATACTTATTTCAACAGCTTGGTACAAAATTCTTTCAGCATGGCAGAAGCATTGCACAGAGTCTCTTCTGAACAGGCGTAAGAGAAACGAACAAAATTGTCAGCCCCGAATCCGCATCCGGGAGCTGCTGCGATGAATGCCTCATCCATCATCCGGTAGCAGAAATCCGTGCTGGATAATCCATAGGCTGAAATGTCGCAGAAAACGTAAAATGCCCCTGACGGACGGATAAACTTCAGTCCGGGGATCTGGTTAAGCAGTCCGCAAAAAAGTTCACGTCTTTGAGCAAATGCCAATCTCATTTTTTCGCAATCCGCAGAACATTCTTTGAGGGCTTTTAATGCTCCGTATTGAGCAAAAGTGGTAACATTCGCAACAAAATGGGTCTGTAAGGCATCAATCTTTTGGGTCAGCCACAACGGGGCGGTGAGGAAACCTACACGCCATCCGGTCATAGCATAACTTTTACTGAAAGAATCGATCGTGATCGTGTGTTCAGCAATTTCCGGAGCAAGCGAAGCAACACTGATGTGAGGCTGATCCTCGTCATAAGTAAGTTTTTCGTAAACTTCATCGGAAAGGATCATGAAATTCTTTTCAACGGCCCAGCGGCCAAGGGTCTCCAGTGCGGCTTTCCGGTAAACAGCTCCGGTAGGATTGGATGGAGAACAGAGAATTACCAGACGGGTTTTTCCGGTAACATAGCGGGCAAGATCCTCCTCTGTCAATTCAAAATTATTTTCCGGATATGTTTGAACAAACACCGGACGGGCACCGGAAGCAGCAACCATGTGCAAATGGCTGACCCAGTACGGAACAGGAATGATGACCTCATCTCCAGGACCGCAAAGAGCGGTGATTGCAGCTGCACAGGCAAATTTGCCGCCGGGGGTCACAACAACTTGTGCAGGAGAAGAAATAATGCCGTCAGCATTGAATTTTTCGGCACACGCTTCACGCAATTCGGAGATCCCGGCGGGGATAGTATATTTCGTCATTCCGGCTTTCATTGCTTCAAAACATGCCGTTTTGATCGGATCAGGCGTGTCGAAGTCAGGCTCTCCGACCGAAAGCATATGAACCTTTATACCTTTTTTGGCAAGTTCGATCCCTTTGATCAAAGAACCAAGTGTTTCAGACGGAGGAAGTGCCCCCAAAAGGCCAGTAGTCTTTTCCAGATTTTTCATAAATGTATTTCCTTATATTTTGCAATATTAGAGTTTATCATGTTTATCAATCATCGATCGGACGGCCTCCGGCATCGATCTTCTTGCCGAGAATTTTGGCTTCGCCATTAGCTTGATCAATTCTTTGCAGCAGTTTTTCTTCATCCCATTCCGGAGCATCAATATAATTTTTCCCGTTCAAATATTGCAAAATCAATCCTTTCAGATACTCTGAAGCCGGATTGTTTTTATCAAAGTTGAAGCCGGCAATAATCAATCTTCCTTTGCCGATTTTGTATTCCGACAGCAGTGATTTGTGTTTGATCAGCTTGAATGACGGGATCAATTCAAATAAGGGCTTGAATTCCGGCATGTCATTATCATTGACCAATGATTTAGAATTGGTCATCAATTCATAAAACTGCCAATCTGCGAAATTATCATGCGGGAATTTTTCCCAAATCGGGTGAATATTCACCAAAGCCCCGGAGTGTCCCAAACATCTGCCCGAAGTGTGCGGTCTGAATGTTTCCGCCAAGGTTTCCCCGGGAAAATTATTGCATAACATGACCCCGCCGCCGTGTTTGATAAATTCAATATTTTCAACGGTCAGTTTGTCAACAATTTTTGCGTTTTCGCAAGCAGCTTCAATTTCCGGGAATATCCAGATATTCCACTGATTTTTTATTTCTGAATTTTTACTGCTTACGACAGCAGATATGATTGCCTTTTTACCTTCTTTCAAAGCGGGCAAATTAAATTCAATTTGCGTTAATTCAGTGATTTTACCATTGACGATCTTTGCAATATTCAACTGTTTTTCTGCGATAATTTCC